>JAGLCH010000388.1 GCA_023146355.1 Bacteriovoracaceae bacterium
CCTTTCAGATAAAATTGATACGGTTATTTTTGGAGGTAATCAGGGTGAGCGCTGGCATGTCTTAGTCGACTATGACTTAAGAGAATTGTTTGATGAATTTGATTCCCACATGATTCAGCTCCTTCTTTTGTCGAGTGCTTTATTTTTTTCTATTTTGCTCATTTCCTTTTTTCTTGCGAGAAAGGTTACGTGTCCAATTCTCGCAATATCTAAAGCTGTGCGTGAATTTAGAAATCATAATTATGAAGTGTCATTCCAAAATTTTCAGGATGATGAAATAGGGATGCTTGCTCGAGATGTAGAGAAAACGGCCAGGCACTTAAATGATACAACCATAACAATCGATCGACTTAAGATTGCCCGCGTAGAGGCGGAAGAGGCAATTAAGCTTAAAGAAAAGTTTGTTGCCCTTGTTGCTCACGATTTGAAATCACCTCTATCAACGATGAGCAGTATTTTTGAAATTATGCTGGATGATCAAGATGATAAGCTCTCAACTGAAAAACGTAAGTTTATTGATCTCTTACAAAAAAGTAACGTTAATATGCTTCATTTGATTGATGACCTCTTGAAGTCGAGTCGTATCAAGTCAGGAATGATCGAACTGAGTAAAAAACCTATTGATGCATCGGAAATGCTCCACTTAGCGCAAGAATCTCATTCAATGATGGCCGGAATCAAGGGCATTATAATTACTGTAGATGCAAATAGTGAGATTATTTTAAATAGTGATCTTTCTTTGGTTTTGGAAATTCTAGGAAATCTCATAACTAATTCAATCAAGTTCTCGCAGGGCGGAGGTCAGGTAACTTTGCGGGTAGTAAAAAGTGAGAGTGAATGCATTATTAGTATTCAAGATAACGGTGTTGGGGTTCTCGAGCAATACCGGAAAGATTTATTTGTTCATGAAATTAAAACCACAGCTCCTGGCACATCAGGTGAAAGGGGAACTGGTCTTGGCCTTCCATATTGCTATGATCTGGCGCAGACTCTTGGTGGAAGTTTGTCTTTAGAAAGTTCCGAAAGTGGGAAGACCATTTTTTCTTTAACGCTTCCGCTATAATTTGAGTTTTTTCAGTAGCTGCTTCAAATCTTTAGCAAGAGGAGAAATGAATGTTTCACCTGTTTGAGATAAGTGAATCTTGTGGCAGTGCAGTGCCTGGCGATGATGTATGACACATGCGGGTTTCCTGTACCATTCCTCACCAACAAGTGGGTGTCCAAGATGGGCCAGGTGAATACGAATCTGGTGCGTGCGTCCAGTATAAATGTTTGCCTGAATCAGTGCGTAGTTCTCATTACGGGCGAGAACTTTAAATGCACTGTGCGCGCTTTTCCCCTCAGGGGTGATCCCTAGGTTCGCCTGGTCCTTTTTTCCAATTGCACCGTACTCCTCAATCTCATTCCAGCTTGGATTGCCGTGAGTAATTGACAGATATTCCTTCTCTGAGTTTTTCTTTTCTAGAGCTTTCTTATAAATCGGAACAAGGCGCTTTTCAGTCACAAAAATATTGACTCCACTCGTATCGGCGTCAAGCTGATGGATGGCCCACACCATTGCCCCGTGGTACTGCATTAGCCAATATTGGAGACAGTCATCATCTGCTAGAGAGCGACCAGAGGTGGGTATATTAAAAGGCTTATCTACTACGAGTAGGCCGTCCCTTTCACATAATATTCGTTTTTTTAGGTCCTTAATCATAATGTTTATTATCATACTTTGTGTGGCAGTCCCCTGTCTTTTTCCCGCTATTCGCAGATTGTGAGGTGAGAAGTTCTCAATTTAAAAGCGCTTGAAGTGATGATGTTTTATAAATGGAAAATAATATTATTTCGATAGAGGGTAAAAAAAAGCCCCATCCGAAGACAAGGCTTTTTGTGGTGGGTCATGCTGGAATCGAACCAGCCACCGCCCGGTTATGAGCCGGGAGCTCTAACCAACTGAGCTAATGACCCGCAATTGTTGGCAAGAAAGTCCAATAAGTAGACCCTCAGTGGTTAATGTTATATCCTTTAGCAATAATTTTGGCAATGGATAAAAATGTGACCACTACTCGAACTATCCGATTTTATAAATATTCTGCCACAGGAAATGACTTTATTGCCATTGATAACCGTGAGGGGATTGTGGCAAAAGAAGAAACTTCACTATGGCAGAAGCTTTGTTCTCGCCGCTCCGGGATAGGGGCAGACGGGGTTTTGCTACTTGAGAGTTCTCAAAATACAGACTTCTCCATGATCTACCTCAACTGCGATGGCAGCATTGGAGAAATGTGTGGTAACGGTGCCCGCTCTATTGTGGCCTTCGCAAAATTGCTCGAAATTGCTCCAAGTATCCAAAATCACTTCTCTTTCAGCACTGCACTTGGCATTTACTCAGGACAAATTCTTAAGGACACTACAGTAAGAGTAGAAATGACTGAGTTGTATGATATTGATACTATTTGCTTGGATGATTTGAGCGAGGGCGGAGAATCCCTCTATCTTAATACTGGTGTCGCCCATGCTGTTTTTCAGGTTGAAAATCTAGGTTCCACCGATGTGGTTGGGCGCGGTAAAGTCATTCGCCATGACTCCCGCTTTGAAAAGGGAACTAACGTCAACTTTTTTGAGGTTCTAGGAATTAATCATATTTCTCTGCGCACCTATGAGCGAGGAGTTGAAGATGAAACCCTTGCTTGTGGCACAGGAGCTACTGCTGCTGCCATTACTGCTCAACAGCTTTTGGGAATGGGGGATGTGGTAACTGTTGAAATGCCTGGTGGTACTCTCACCATCTCTGAGGTTGAGGGGAAGCGCTATCTCACCGGAGAAGTTAAAATGATTTATAACGGGACGATTGAGGTCTAAATGCTAAAAGCTTTAATTACAATTTCTCTTTTATTCTTTTTGAGTAGCGCCTCGGCCATCACCCAAATAAATATCAATATAATTAACCGCAAAGGGATTGATAATAATTTGGTTCTCACAAATGAGCATCACTCTGCAAATTTTTATGAGCAAGGAAAGCCGATTGTCATCAATATGAAAAATGGCATCCGAGTTGAACTCAAGCTTCTGGTAAAAAAAAGCAAAGGAAAACCATTTTTTGAAATTGATGGTGTTGTTCAAGAGGGAAAACGCATCATTGCAAAACTGGATGAGATTAATGATTCGAAGCTCTTTTATAATGTGAAAAAAAAATTCACTTTAGAAGATAATAATGAACAAGTAATTGAGATTTCAATTACGGCCATTGATCTCAGAAAAAGAAAATGAGTTACGAACAAATATTTTTGATAGAGAAAATTGAGGTTTTATGAAAGTTTGTGTGTTTTGTGGATCAAGTTCTGGAAAAAGTCCTGATTATTTAAATATGGCGACAAAAATGGGGCAGAGGTTGGCCGAAAGTAATTACGAACTGATTTATGGTGGCGCCTCAATTGGTGTCATGGGAAAAATGGCAGACAGCGCCCTTGCTGCTGGCGGTAAAGTTCACGGCATTATGCCTTCAAAGCTTGTTCACATGGAAGTTGCTCATAAGGGACTTACCTCTTTTGAAGAAGTCGATGACATGCACATGCGAAAAGCAAAAATGTATGAGGAATCTGATGCCTTTGTTGCCCTTCCTGGTGGGATGGGAACCCTTGATGAACTTTGTGAAATTATCACATGGGCCCAAATCGCCTATCATAATAAACCGATCTTCATTGTTAACTACGGCGGATTTTACGATCTCTTTATCGATCATCTCCGTCATATCGTTGAAGAGGGATTCATGGCCTGCGACCATATGAATCTTATTTCAATTGTCGATGACATTGACCAAGTTTTTGGACTTCTAGAGGCATAAGTGGCAATTTATAAGTATAAGAATCTCATTCCATCTATTGGCAAAAATACTTTCATTGCCGATAGTGTTGATATTATCGGAGATGTTAAAATTGGGGACGGTGTTAGTGTCTGGTTTAACTCTGTTCTTCGCGGAGATGTTGCGCCCATTACGATTGGTGACAATACCAATGTTCAAGACTGCTCTATGATTCATGTGGACCGCAAACTTCCTACCGTTATTGGAAGTGGTGTAACAATTGGTCATAAGGTTACTCTTCATGGTTGTAATATCGGAAATAATTGTTTGATTGGCATGGACTCTGTAATTCTTGATCATGTCATTATTGGTGAAAATTCACTAGTGGCCGCAGGTAGTATTGTAACTCCCGGAAAGAAGTTTCCTCCTCGTTCATTTATTATGGGGAGTCCCGCTAAACTTGTGCGTGAACTTTCTGCGGATGAAGTTGATAAATATGGAAATCACTTTGAAGTTTATTCTAAACTCGCTACCACCTATATCGACGGTGACCTTGTGAAGCTTGATTAAATAGCACTAAATAGTGGGAAGCCAAATGATAGGCCCAGCATTGATGCCTTTCTATCTTCTCTTGCCCATTCAATATAATTAATCTCAGTAAAAATTCTCTTACCAAAGCGAACCCAAATGTTTTTATACTCGTAGTCACTTGATGTGGAAATAAACATTCCATAGCCTAGGAGGTAGTTCTCCATTCCAAAAGCATGCCGGTAGTTAATTTCAAATCCCTGGGGATAAATGAAGTCCTGTTTTTCACTGCTGCTTTTATCATACTTGAAGTAGAGGTGCTGAAATCCAATCAGTGGAACTATCTGGATGCGGTTATCTAAGATATTTGCGAGGTCATAAGCAAAGTAAACACCAAAATTATTGAAGATGCTATTTTTCGCAATCAAAGCGTCAAACATTCGAAGAGAAGTTGATTTTGTCAGCATGAGGTTGGAATAAAGCATGGCCGATGGAGCAGTAGATGACTTTGTCATTCCATCATTTTTCGATATGAATTGATACGGGCCTATTCCAAGTCCCACTTTAAAACGCTTCAGCCGCTTTGGGATGTTCGCTTTGAAATCTATAGTTTTAATTTTTCCAGTTCTATCAATAACATCGACAGATGCTTTGTTTCCTTGAGAAAGAACAGTGATGTAGGGTTCGCTTGCATCATTTAAGAGGCGGAGATTTGTGGCCGACCAGGTGATTTCTAATCGAGGAGTTTCGCTTCCCACGCTTCCAAGTCGTTCGAGGTGACACCCTACTGATATATATTCATTATCGACCCCTTCAAGTTCTACTCCATATCTAGAACAGGAGTAGTCAATCAAGTTTGTTTTTGTTTTATCTGATGGGGCCTGTGCTTCGAGCCATACATTTCCTAAGAGATTTTTTCCTTCATAGATTTTTACTTTCCCTGAATCAAAAAGGGACAAGTATAGCTCAAGGTAAAAATACGTTTCGTGTTTTTCTGGAACAATTGAAGATCTACTATGCTCAACAGTAATACTACTTCCATTGCGATAGATTTTTATTCCCATTCTTGCTCTGGGGATAAGGAGGTTGAACTGATTTCGGATCCACTGGATGGAGTCTTTGATTAAAACAACTTTGAGGCGTTTTTGATCAATATCTGTTCTGATTAAAAAGTCTGTGAGATTTATAGGAACTCTGGACTCACCAAGTTTTACAGGTCCCAATGAAATAGCGTGAACCTCTTGTGTGTAGGAATTGGTTCCAAAAACTAAGAGAAATAAAATTGTGGTTAGTTTAATTCGATTTGTTATTGTTAACATCTTTTTTCTCTGACAGTGGGGTTTTGCTATTTGTTTTGTTGATAAGGTTTTCTTCCGTTTGATAAAGCTGGTTTCTAATTAGCTCGCAGTACTCTGAATACCGCTCTTTATCGAGATCCACGGGAATTACAATTGGCACTCCAATATCACAATGCAAGGTGGTGAAGGGAAGCGGAATTCTAAAACGATCCCAACTTTTTTTAAAAATGTAGTGACGTTCTGGATAGAAGGAGACTGGTATGATGCAGGTATTGGTTAACTTTGCCAGCTCCACAATTCCTGCTTTTACAACATGTCGAGGTCCTCGAGGCCCATCAACTGTTAATGCCCCAGGGATATTTTCATTTTTCATGGTGCGAATTAGTTGCATTAGGGCGCTTTTAGCACCACGGGAAGCACTGCCTCTTACAAATCTAAATTTTGAACAGCGCCCCGCAATTCTCGTAGCGATTTCTCCATCCTTAGACTGGCTGACCATTACAGCGTACTGCCCTTTTCTGAAGGTAAAGAGGCAACTCGTAATATCATTATGCCATAGGGCAACAGTGAAGTTTTTATATCCTGCCTCACGAACCAATGTATTAATATCTGGGTGATGGCGTTTCACTCTAATCGTGAAAGAAAAAAGCTTTAGTAATAGGGCAGCAAGATTTATAATAAGTGTATTCATATCCCTATATTACAATTGGTTGAGACGAGGTCGCAATGAATAAAGTGGTTAATTGGTCAGAGGCGCAAAAAGTAGAACTCGAGAAAATCAAGATGGTTTGCTTTGATGTTGATGACACTGTTACGACAGATGGAGTCCTCCCGGCCGCTTCATATCAGGCGCTTTGGGACTTAAAAGAAGCAGGGTATCTACTAATGCCTATTACTGGGCGCTCAGCATCATGGTGCGATCACTTTGCACGCTTTTGGCCCGTGGATGCGGTGGTTGGGGAAAATGGTGCCTTTAGCTTTTTTATGGATAACGGAGTTCGTCGAAGAATTGATACATTAGGCGACAAGTCTAATGAGGCAAAGGAAAAAATTCAAAGCTTGAAGTCTGAGATTCTTAGTGAGTTTCCACAGGCCATTTGGGCATCTGACCAGGATTATCGCGAATATGATTTAGCAATTGATATCTGCGAAGACGTTCCGCCATGGAGTGAAGACGAAATTCAACGTTTACTCGAGTTCTTAAAACAGTGTGGTGCAAAGGCAAAGTTATCTAGTATTCATATTAATGCTTGGTTTGGAGAATACGATAAGTGTTCAGGAATAAAAGCGTGGTTAATGGCCGGTGGCCCTGGAGTAACGGGTAATATTCCCAAGTGGGATGAAATGATTTTTATCGGCGATTCTCCTAACGATGCTCCAATGTTTGGAGCGTTTGACTTCAGTGTAGGTGTTGCTAACATCACAAAGTATTGGGATCAGCTGGAAGCTCATCCCACATGGGTTACTACTGGGAAAAGTGGTGACGGTTTTGTAGAAATGGCGCAAAAACTGATACAAATTCGCCAGTAGCTACATGCCTTAAGCTAGTTAATCTCTCGTTCTGTTGGTATTGTTTTTTTTTCTAGTGCATTAAGGAGTCATTCGATGCTTAAAGTCATCCTTTCATGGTTGGTATATTCAGTTTTACGCTTAAGGTATAAGGTAGAAATAAGTGGTTTCGATGAGCTTAAGCTTGATAAAGATCGCGGAGTTCTCTTTCTTCCAAATCATCCGGCGTATGTCGATCCACTTCTTTTGGTATCAATTCTTGGACGTAAATTTTGTCCTGGAATTTTAATTGATGAAGATCAGCTTCAAAGACCGCTCATAAAATTTATTCGGAAAATGATTCCCCTATTTCCTATTCCCGATATCGTTAAGGTTCGCACCAAAGGTGTTCAGGCCATTAATCATGCAGTCGATCAACTGGTAACTGAAATTGATAATGGAAGTGAACTTCTTCTCTATCCTTCTGGACGAATTTATCGCCAAGATCATGAATTAGTTCATGGAACAAGTTCAGTTCATACCATCTTAAAAAATGCTAAGAAAAAACCACAGATCGTTCTTGTAAGAACTAAGGGTCTTTGGGGAAGTTCTTTGAGCTTCGGTGCAACAGGTAAAAAACCAGCTCTAGGTTGGAGAGAATTATTCTGGTTTGGTTCGATGGTTCTTCTTAATCTGATTTTCTTCGTTCCAAAGCGTAAGGTGTCTATTGAGTTTACCCTTGATGATTCATTTCCCCATGATCAGACCAAGCAGGAGATGAATCATTATTTGGAAAAGTACTATAATGAAATTCCAGATGATCGCCTCATTGTTCCCTACTACTTTTTTAAGCGAAGACTTATTCTAAGAAAGGCATTACAAAAAAGAATTGTCGACCAAAGACCATCACTTGATATCATTACTTCGGCAACTAGAAATACGATAGAGGACTATCTAAAAAAAGAGATGGGTATTGATAAGCTAGAGGACAACATGAGTCTGGCAATCGATCTCGATATGGACAGTCTTGCAAAAGCAGAGCTGATTTTGTGGATAGATCAAGAGTTTGGTGTAATGGATGCCAATACTGATCAGATTAACACTGTTGCTGATGCATTTCTTTACGCTCAGGATGAACTTCCACTAGACGATGATGATGAACTTGGAAAAGAGGAAGGAATTCACGCTGACTGGTATGGGCAAGGAAGTTGGAAGGAGCGTTCATGTTTTAGAATGGCAGATAATATTCTAGAGGCGATTGTTTATCAGGCAAGAAAGAATCCTCGTCGAAAAATGATTGCAGAAAGAAATGTGGGCGTAAAGTCTTACCGTGACATAATCATTAGTGTTGCTGTGATAAAAGAGTTTGTTAAAGATTTAGAGGGAGATAAAATTGGTTTTATGCTCCCCGCTTCAACTGCTTCCGTAATGGCCTATCTTTCAATCATCGCATCAGGTAAAACTCCAGTGATGCTCAATTGGACAGTTGGAAAAAGAAATCTGGAACATGCAATTAAGTCCCTTGGGATAAAGAAAATTGTTACCGCAAACCTCATGCTTTCAAAACTAAAAGATCAAGGAATTGAACTTGATGTGGATAGCAATATTTTCTTTCCGCTAGAAGACTTAAAGAAAAATGTCACGCTTACTCAAAAAATTAAGGCCGCGTTTATTGGCCACTTCAATATGAAGGCCTTACTCAAAGAAAATATATCTAAAACGGCAGCAATTCTTTTTACCAGTGGTTCCGAAAATCTTCCAAAGACTGTTCCTCTCTCTCACAAAAATGTTCTGACTAATATTGAGGGGGTTCTTGATATTATTCCGCTTTATGGCCGTGATAAGTTTTTGGGATTCCTTCCTCCTTTTCACTCTTTCGGGCTTACTGCTCACGTGACAATGCCTCTTGTGCTTGGGGTTCCTGTGGTTTATCACAACAATCCTACTCAACCCAATATCCTCGCAAAAATCATCGAGAAGTATCGTCCAACCGTTCTGATCGCTACTCCAACTTTTCTTAATGGTATTTTAAAGAGAAGCAAGGGCCTTGATCTAAGTAGTCTAAGAATCGCAGTTGTTGGTGCTGAAAAATGTCCTGCTTCTGTATTTAAACTTGCTCAAGAAACCTGTCAGGGCGTTGAGATTATGGAAGGATACGGCATCACCGAGTGCTCCCCTGTGCTGGCCGCAAACCCTTATGGAAGTTCAAAGCTAGGTACTATAGGAAAGATTCTTCCTAACGTAGAATATCTAATGACTGATCCCAATAATCCGTCACAGATTAAAACAGACCATACAACCCCATCGATGTTGATGGTTCGTGGAGTTAGTATTTTTGATGGATATATAAACTATGAGGGTGAGTCTCCATTTGTAACTATTGAAGGCAAAGAATACTACAAAACGGGTGATCTTCTTCTTCAAGATGATGACGGGTATCTCACTTTTGCCGGACGGCTCAAGCGTTTTATTAAAATTGGCGGAGAGATGGTATCACTTCCTGCAATTGAAACTGAGCTCCTAAACCACTTTAAGGGAGAAGATGGACTTGCTCCCATTGCAATTGAGGCAAGAGAAACTGATGGACGCCCAGAGATTGTCCTCTTCACAACCATTGCAGCAGACCGGCAAGAGGTTAATAAGCTATTGAAAAAAGCTGGATTCTCAGGATTATCAAATATCCGTGAGGTTCAAGAAATTGAAGCGATCCCACTGCTCGGTACTGGAAAGATAGATTATAGAACTCTAAAGTCTAGGCTGTAATTTTTTACAGCTTGGAGCGAACTTCATCTTACATGCTTTTTTAAAATATTTTTTTGCTTCATCCTTTCTCTTCTTTTTTAGGAGGATGGAGCCCGTGTTATGACATGATTTTGCAATTTTCAACTTACAGGCCTTGATCGAGTATAGAAGTGATTCTTCTTTCTTTACCTGATTGTAAAGAATGCGTGCGGCCTCACTACAACTGGCACCATTTTTGAGGTCACACCCACTATAAAAAGCTTTTTTTGCACGAACCATCGATTCTAAGCGCACTAAACTTTTTCCCAAAAAATAGCATCCGGTTGGGTTCTTTTCGATGCAAGACATTTTAAAAAAGCCTTTGGCATCTCCTATGCTTCCCTGTTGGTATTTTACCAGACCTGCATTGAAACATGCCTTTGTGTTCCTGTGCTTACATGCTATTTCAAAGTGTAAAAACGCCTTATCAAACTTATCAACAAAATAAAAATACTTACCTCGCTGGTAGTGGTCTTCTGTAGTTAGATTAATTTTATTAGAATGAGTGATTCCTTGTAAGCGAAGGTATCTAAGGTGAACCATTTCAAGCTGTTTATTTACTATAAACTTTTGTTGCTTTTTTATAGCGTATTTTGCTTCCTTACACTGCCGATCCTTCAAACTGATTCTAGCAAAGGCCTGATAATACTCCCCTACTTTTTGATCACATCGTTCGTGAATCTTTGCTTCCTTGTGGGGGATGATACACTCTTGGATTAGGCGATTTACTGCCATCCCCTCTGCAATTAAATAGGCCTTTTCTAGACTTTCGGCAGTCCCTTTTCCTGAAAACCAAACCCATCCATTACCTTGAGTTCGGCCTAATTCCTTTACCCATTCTAGTTTTTGGCACTTTCTTTCATCTGTAAAAATAGAGGTCAGTGCTGATAGGTCTGCATAACTACTAGTTGTAACCAGTAAAACTGATAGGAATGATATGATACTTGGGGAAAACTTCATCTTTGTCCCTCATTTAAAACAATTATTGTTCAGATTAGAATACTTAACAGTAGTTTATCTAAAAGGGAGAATTGATGAAGTTAATAATTCACTGGGCAACATTGTTAATGCTCGTTATTTCCATAGCGGGATGCTCCACTGTTCGTTTGAAATACGAAGCAGATTACAAGGTAGCAGGAGTAGGGCAAACGAATCGCATGGTGTACGAGAAAAGCTATGAGGTTGGAAACCTGCGGTGGTGGTGCGCTTTATCTGGAGTCTTTTACGGAGGAGCTTGTTGGCTTTATTTGAGAATGCCAGTAATTGACCAGGAGGAACAGATAAGAGATGAAGCACGAAAAAAACTTTTGGCCGACACTCAGTTATCAATTGTTGATATATATAACACATCTGTAAAAAGGGTAGGCTGGGGATTTTGGAATGGGGAAAAAGAAGACTTCAAAAATTATGGTTGGAGCAATGAAAAAGTAAAACCCGCCCCTGCTAAAAAGAGTAATGCAGAAGAGGAACTTGATGGCTTTATACAATAAAAAAAGGCCCACTTTTGTGGGCCTCCTTATCAAAAAACAAATTTTAAATTAACGAATTGCTTCTGGTGTTGCCATTCTACGTTGTGGCCCATCACCTTTAGACTTAATGGTTTCAGCAAGTCTTCTGACTCCTTCATCCAATTGTTCGTGATTAGGGAAGGAGAAGTTAAGTCTCATTGTGTTTAATCCAGTGTTGTTACAGTGGAAGGCACTTCCAATAACATAGGCAACTTTCTTATCAACAGCTTCTCTAAACATATCATCAGCAGAGATATGCTCAGGAAGAGTTACCCATAAAAATAGTCCACCTTCAGGTCTCGTCCAAGTTACACCTTCGGGCATGTACTTCTCAAGAGCGTTAAGCATAACGTCTCTCTTTGCTTTGTACATCTCACAAATGTATTTAATATGACCTTCAAGCTTTCCAGTCTGCAGGTACTCAGAAGCAATTAGTTGGCCTAGGCTATTTGCACAAAGGTCAGTTGATTGCTTACATTTAGAAAGTTGCTTAATGATTTCTGGATTTGCAATTATCCAACCAAGGCGTAGACCCGGTGCGAAGATTTTAGAGAAACTTCTAAGAGTGATTACGTTGTCGATGTCCATAGCACCAAGTGCTTCTGGCTTATCGCCTTCAAAGCGAAGTTCACGGTAAGGAGAATCATCGATTACGATTAGGCCATATTCTTTTGCTAATTTAACAAGGCTTTCTCTTTTTTCTTGGTTCCATGTAATTCCTGATGGGTTTTGAAAATCAGGCACGCAGTAGATAAACTTGTAGTGCTCATCTGAGTGGCGAAGTGCAGTTAGTTGCATTTTAAGGTCATCAAAGTCGATTCCTTTTCCGTCAGATTTAACACCAATAAACTGTGCTCCATAAGCAGAGAAGGCCTGAAGCGCTCCAAGATATGTCGGAAGTTCAACTAGTACAGGGTCTGTTGGGTCAATGAATAAGCGTCCAACAAGATCTAGTCCCTGTTGTGATGATGACGTTACGAGAACATGTTCTTCAGTTAAACCTTTAAAGCCATCTTTTTCCATTAGCTTAATGATTTCACGTTTCAGTTCAGGAAATCCTTCAGTTGTTCCATACTGAAGAGCTTCGTGTGGTCTTTCTTTTAAAACTTTTTGGGCAGCAGCTGCAATGTCTTCTGTGGGAAAACTTTCTGGCGATGGAAGTCCACCAGCGAGTGAGATGATGTCAGGATTGTTAGTAAGCTTTAGAAGCTCACGGATGACACTACCTTTAATTCTTCTTGATGTAATTGATGTGTTCTTACTCAGATCAAACATAAAAACTCCGTGTTATTAGGGTGTTGCATAGGTGTATTATTCATTTGGGGCTCAATTAAACATATCGAGAAGGTCCTGTTTCGTCAAGGATTGCACTGAGTGTCTACATGGTGCGTCGCACTCTTTTCCTCGAAGTTTTAGTTACTTAACCTCACATTTAACCTAAGCTTTATTCAATTTATTCTTGAGGTAAGTCGAAAAGTTTAAAAATATATCGAAGGGAATTATGAACCAGAATAAAAAGTATATGCGCTTAAGCTTTATTTCCTCACTTCTTTTTTTGATTGCTTGCATGCTTACAGCAAACTACTACTTAAGTGAGATTGTAGAGAGTCTGGCCGGAGACTATTTTCGAGATAGCTTCTCCCACAGAGTTGATGTGGCCCAAGGTCTAGCAGTTTATCAAAATGAACTAATTAAAACTCAAGGAAAATCACGGGCAAAGGCCATAGATGATTTCATTGAAACGATAAAACTCACCTCAGGTCGTGAAAAATCAATTCATAGTGACCTGTTTATCGGACGAGTAGTTGGACGAAATAAACTCGAGACTCTCTACTATAGCGGGGAAATGGCACCTGACGATTCCTTTCTCATTCGTATAAAAAAGAAATTTGATTTTGATCAGTTTCATGATGATCGTTCTCTCATTCGTTCTCAAGGTGTCGCTGTTTATACTCACACTTTTTCCCCGTGGAATCTTATCTTGCTATCAGGGACAGAGCAGAAAGTTTATGATCAAGCAATTGGTCGCGTGACTACTGCCATCAATTTGTTTTTTTTATTCCTAACAATTTTAATTGTAATGATTGCAGGAATACTCGTCTTTTTATTTTATAAACAATGGCAAAAACGCGAACTGAATTCTAGAAAAGAGCAAATGCTTTTTGACTGTCATCCCGATCAACTCATGCTGCTTAGTAAGTCTGGAATTATTTTAGATGTTAGCAAAGGAGTCTTAGATGAAATCAGAATGGAAAATGACGAGGTAAAGGGCAGTGTCGCGTGGGGTAATTATTGGTGGTCACACTCAGAAGTTGCACAAAATCAAATACGTGAATCTATTGATGCTGTTTTTAGGGGAGAGAAGGCAGAGTTTACTGCCGCGCACCCAACTGCAACTGGAGATACATTATCTATCACTCATAAAATTGTTCCCATTCATAATGGTAAGGGGGAAGTCGCATTTGCACTGGACCTAGGGATTTCTGACAAGCTTGCGGCCATGAAAGAAAAAAATGCTGAAGACCATGACTCTATTTTTAAATATTTCTTTGAGAATACTCCGGATGCTATCCTTGTTCATGGACTTCACAGTGGAATCATTTCAGTTAATGCTGCAGCTCTTCAGATGTTTTCTATCTTCGAGTCAAGTGAGCTAAAGGGACATACTCTAATTGATTTTTCTCCAGACTTTCAAGGCCCCGAAGAGGAGTCAGTTGTTCTTATTAATGAGATCTTTTCTAAGACAATGGTGGTTGGAAGTTGTCGCACTAATTGGCGCTTACGAGACTTCAAAGGTGTTGAACACCATGTCGAATTATCACTATTTAGAGGCCAGCTTAGCTGTGAGCAAGTGCTTTTTATCAGCATCAAAGATATTCAAGAGGAAAAAATTGAAAGGGATGAGAGTGAGGCAATACTAACTAACATGAAGAAAACTATTGATGAACAAAACGAGGTCATCTCGTCCCAATCAGGTGATCTATTTAGGGCAATGAGTGAACTCGATACGCTAATGGGTAGAGTTATTGCTGATGATCGAGTTGAGCCTGGAGCAGATCTTCTTCATATTATTAATGATGCGGTAAAAGTTGCGTTTGAAAAGTATGATGATCAGAAAATAACACTCAATATCGTCGGAGAGTTTGACCAAAGCTTCAGTCGGGAAAGCTACCCTATGAGAGTCAGGGGGGCATTTTCCATAATTGCTGATCACTGTTTTAATTCAATTTTCACGGAGTGCAATAGTGGACCAAAAATGTCAATTGAGATAAAAAGTTCCCCACCCTACAATATCATTTCATTTACTGATAATCGATCCAGTGGCAGATCAATAACTTCTGAACTTATGGCACAGTTGCGCACTATTCTTTCAAAATTTGGAGGGGATCTCTCCCATTCAGACTCTAACGAACACCATCGAGTAGAAGTGCTTTTGCCGATCAATGATGATTTTTAAAATAAAAAAACTATACACTTTGCTGTACTGCACTATCTTCCGTCATACTCATGTGATATTATTTAGTTAACTAGGAGATATTAAATATGAGTAATATCAAATTCTTTGAAAAGATTGCTGGCTATCCCGTAATCATTCCTAAAAAGAAATGCCATGCAGCAGAACTTAAAACGCTACTCGAGCGTTTTGAAAAGCAAGATGAAATTATTTCAGTCACCGTTCAGCTAGATGAAGTGTGCGATAAAAAACTTGTTACTGTTTTAAAAAACATGGGTTTTCTTGAAGATGAAAAAGAACATGTTTACTGCTGTGACCTTACAGCGTGGTACACCCCTTTTACTCAATTTGATGAATCTGAATATGAATTTGTAGCTTTTAATCGCTGTGGGATTTCACCTTTTTTAGATATCGCACTGAGTGCTTCCGAGGGGGATATTTATAGGTCCTCGGAGTACTTTAATACCTTGATGAAGAGTGAATTTTACGATCCTCGTCTTTGGCAAATCCTCTACCGAAAGCAGACACCAGTAGGTCTTGTTATCGCTCATATCGATGATCAGAAGGTTGGACGGATTGACTATATTGCAGTCTCTAAAATATTTCAAAACGAAGAAATTGGTTCTATTCTTCACATGAAGGGGATGGGGCTAATCAAGCTTTATGGTGCCCAGAAATATATCATAGAGCTGGATGACGAAAATATCTGTATGAATTCAGTGATGAAGTCTCCGGAACTCAAGGTAGAGCGCATTCATTCCCTCTATGTTAAGTGATTCCAGTATCTTAACTTGTAAAAAAAGCTGTAACTTTTTCACGTAAGTCATCTTGTTTTCTCAGTGTGGTACTTTGTATTTACACAGGAGATCACGATGAATAAGGGATTGCGAATAGGCCTTCTGGCCTTGACATTTATTGCCCATACCCATACCCATGGCGCAACTACAAAGAAGGGGCTCTATGGGAAAGACAACCGCGTAGATATTTTTATGTCTACAGAGAGTCGTATCCGCAATAAAGGTGAGTCAGTTGCTGCCATGGTGGCCAACTCTAAACTTTCCTCCGACGGTGAAAAAGATTATACATTCAAAAGTGTTACTCTTGAGGATCACGGCATGTGCTCCAATGTTAATTTTTCTAAGCAACCACTTCTCTCGGCCTGTACCGGCTTTTTAATTGCTCCTGATCTCGTGATGACAGCAGGTCACTGTATGCTGGAATTTTCTGATTGCTCAAATTATAGTTGGGTTTTTGATTATAGAATTGAAAAGTTGCGTGAGAACAAAATTCCTAAGCAGAATATATATAGCTGTAAGCGCATTGTTGCTAAGGACTTTAGTCCAGAAGTAGGTATTGATTACGCAATAATTCAGTTAAGTCGTAGTGCCACTGGGCGAAGGCCACTTGAACTCAGTAGCAACTCCCTTAATCCTGGAACTTTTGTTGCCATGATTGGCCACCCTACTGGTCTTCCTATGAAGGTGACATCAGGGGCCAACACAATTAGTGAAGGAGAGAATTCTTCCACGACAACTCTTGATGCCTTTGGAGGTAATTCAGGATCACCTGTATTTGATCGTGCCGATGGGAAATTAATTGGAATGCTGATTTCTGGCGGAGAGGACTTTGTTATCGCCAAAGATAAAAATTGTAAAATTGAGAAGAAGTGTAAAGCATTCTCCACTGCAAATGGTTGTAGTGGTGAAGAGGTTATGAAAATTAAAAGCGCTCCGATTTCTAAAGTCATTGAGCAGTATCGTAGGGATTCTATTTTGATGGAATCAGTTTATTACGGTGAGGGGGAGATTTTCCAATCTGTTATGCTTGAGAGCGACGTTGATTTCAATCAGACAGTATATGGATGGAGTCTACTTCATCAGGCAGTGTTTGGAGCTAACCTCAGTATGGTAAAAAAACTGATCAGCAAAGGGGTAGACCTCGACCTTACTGAAAATTCAGATAATGCAACTGCACTTGTGATGGCGATTGAAATGGAACACTTCGCTATTGCTAACCTGCTCATTGAAGCAGGTGCCAATCTCGATATCGCCACAGAAAGAATGAACGATACAGCTCTTACTGCTGCCGTCGCCAGACATATGGTAGATCTTGCGTTAGTCATTGTTAAAAAGGGTGCTCGAACTGATATACCAACGAAAAATGGCTATACTGCAGTAGACTTGGTAAATCTTTTAGGGATTTATGAATTAACAGAAGTACTGTCGGGGTTTTAATGGAAATAGAAGTTCTCTTTCAAGACGACCACTATATCGTGGTTAATAAGCCCAGTGGGATGCTGGTTCACCCCTACAAATCTCAGTCAAATGAGCGTACCCATCTGATGAAGTATGTGAAGGAACAGACAGGCCTTTATCTATATCCTATCCATAGAATTGACCGTCCGGTTTCTGGAATCGTTATTTTTGCTCTGTCTTCTAAAGCAGCATCCTCTATTCAAGAAATTTGGTCAACTGATTCGGTAGTCAAAGAATATCTCTGTCTTGCCCGTCGTCAAATACATCAAGAAGGAACTTATACTTTTGATTTAACCAATGACAATGGAGTTAAGCAACACGCCACAACCCATTATACTCCACTAGAAGTTTACAGCGACTGTACATTCATATTGGTGAAAATTAAAACCGGACGCAAGCATCAAATAAGGCGTCACTTTTCAAGGCGCTGTCATAACCTGGTGGGGGATACTAAGTACGGTAAGGGGGATATCAATAGAAAGTTTAGAGATGAGTATAAACTTTCAAGGATTTTTCTTCATGCTGCCAAGACATCTTTTGTGCATCCTTTTACAGAGGAAAACATTGAGATTGTCTGCCCATTACCCATCGAGCTTTCGAGCATTATTGAAAAGCTTTCCAGTCAATTGGGTCATAACCTTTCTGAATAAGAATTTCATTGGTATGTGAGAAGTGCTTACACCCAAGAAATCCCCGATAGGCCGAAAGTGGTGAGGGGTGAACCGTTTTTAGAATATGGTGCTTTACCAGATCAACTCCCTTCGCTTTTTTTTGAGCTGAAGATCCCCACAACAAAAATACTAAGTCATCACACTCATCATTTAAAACTTGAATTACTTTATCAGTAAATTGCTCCCACCCTTTTTTTTGGTGAGAGGCCGCTATACTTTTTTCCACAGTTAATACTGTATTAAGTAAAAGCACGCCCTGCTTTGCCCAGCCTATCAAATGGCCACTACTAGGAGAAGATATGCCCAAATCGCTTTTAAGCTCTTTATAGATATTGCGAAGAGAAGGTGGAATCTTCACACCTGGAAGCACAGAGAAGCTCATTCCGTGGGCCTGATCATCTCCGTGATAGGGGTCCTGCCCGATGATAACGACTCTTACTTTATTAAGGGGGGTGCTATCAAAGGCAGAGAAGATATTTGTTTCAGCGGGGAAGATCGTCTTTCCTTTTTCTTTTTCCGCTTCTAAAAAGGCTTCGAGAGTGAGCATATAATCGCAATTGATTTCACAAGATAAATGATCACGCCAAGTCTTGTTTATTTGATTTAATTGGGTCAATAGTTTCATGAGAGGAGGGAGGCCAAGGTTATTAACTTTTTGCTTAAATTACTCTTTGTTCTAACTAGTCCAAATTAGCACTAGTATTGAGCACTTCAATTTTTCCATAGAGCTCTACTGAGAGTAAGGCCGCTATTTTCTCTGCTTCATCAAAGCTTGAGTGCTTGGATATAGAATTTCCTTCATAGGCAATCTCCCAGAAGTGATCATCTGTAGGACATATGGCCAAAATCATCTTGTAACTCCAAATAAATTTAACAAATTTGTTTGATACTACACAGCAAGTGGGACATTAAAAACTAATAAAAGTGTCATCAAAAAAAAAAGAGAATGGCATGAGCTTGATCACCTAATTACCTGAAACTGCATCGTAAATAGTATCTATTCAGTGAAGAAATTAACCTCTACTGCTTCAATCTTCGCCATTGTTCTGAGAATATCTCTCGTAAGAGATGGGTTTTTAATTAGTTCTATGAGTTCGCCTGATCCTGCAAGGGCACTCTTTATTAGGCGCATCTTTTCTGGATGAGAAATGATGTCGTCTATCAGTATACTTGAACTGAATTTATCAAGGGTCATTAAGTGTTTTCTTGCTCGCATCATATTAGAAATAAAGGCCGATGGATCCTGAATTCCTAGGGTATCCATATAGTGAAAAATCTTCTGCTTAATGCTGCTCGAATTGTGGATAGAGTAGGCAAACTTCTCAAAAAACTTGATATTTTCAAGCATCGATTGCAATTTACTAGTAGTCTTCGATATTACATTTCCAAGGACGATCGGACTGCTAATTAGTCCTGCTGCAGCAAAGTAAGTATACATGCGGTAGCTTTTTACTTTCTCCTCAAGACTTATTATTCGGGAACTTAAAAGATTGAGTTCATCTTTATTCAGCGCGCCCCTCGTCTGTAAGTCAATGAACTCAATGGTGGCAGTCGCTGCTCGGATTTTATAGTCGGCCTCTTTAGAGCTGTAATCTACGAGCTCATAAAATGTGATTGCGAGACCTATCGCCATTCCTACAGGTCCAGTGATAAAGGCACTTGCAATAAGTGCTGTTATTACGCCCGCTGATTTAAGGTTTTTATTAAAATCATTCACATTGATTTTATGTGTTATCTCATTGATGTGAGAATTCACCATAGGTATAAATTCATTCATCTCCATAAGTGCTGCACCGTAACTCTGAGGGCGAAGCTCAATTTCACTAGTCATCATATTATTGAGGTCACTATTAATTGAGTTTTGTCTTCGGAGTCTTCTTGAGCGGATACGAGGATGAGTTCTCTCACTAACCTTTGAAAGCTTTTCCTCGTAGAATTGATTAAGCTTTTCTTCAAACTCTGCCAGTCTTTTTTCTTCACTATCAATCTTTTCATATGTCTCTTCGAGAATTCTTTCGAGGAGGTCTATTGAAAACATTTTCTCTGAGTCTTTTCCATATTTCCCAAAAGCGGTATAGCCACAGTTGATTTCTCCGCGTAGAGATAGAAAAGGAGTTATGTCGCATTTTCGTTTTAGGTGCGGTGACTTGAGCCATTTTATTTCTTTGTTGAGGTCGGGATGTGCTTGAAGTAGCGATAAACCATGGATCTCCGATATTGTTTGTAGCTCCGCCATATGACTTGTAAATCTCTCAACAGCTTTTGGAAAATTTTCATCAATATTTTTTGGTGTGACTTTTCCTATGCGATCATATTTGTCTCTAAATAGTTTAAACTCCTCTTTAGGCTTTAGTTCCTTTTGTAGCTCTCTTCTTGCCTTGGCCAGGGCGTTATTAATTTGAGTTGTCATTTTATAAGTTGAAGTAGGCCTAAGGGCAGTATTTTTCTCAATCAGAAGTTTTGCAATCTGACATTGATTCACAAATTCTTCTTCAACATCACCACAGTCTATTTCTTTGTCCCTGAATGTATAGTCAAGAGTCCACTTGGCAATCATGTTTTGTTTGCGCGAGTATCTTGCCATTTCTTTTAGAAATAGAGTTTTCTTTTTAATGAGGGCAGGAAAATCATTTATATCAGTAGGGTTTTCTAGAATAAAAAATGATGCAGGTGTTAACAATTCAGTAATGTCTGATAGTTTATTTATTTGTAAGTCGAGGTCACTATCTCCTTTTTCAAAGATAATTACGTCTCTATTTTTGGGGTTGGAGTTGAAGGCACCTCTAAGTGTTTGATAGGTGATTTCATTATGTATATCAGCTTGTCCCGTTGCAGGGGGAGAGCTGTGGATTTTGTTGAAAAGATACTGGTAGACCTTGAGCTTTTTCACCATCGCTTCGGTTAAAATGTATTCTGTTGAGTTTTTGTCCGCGTTATCTAATAAATATTCCTTAGCATCTTTCAGAAAGGCGTCAACCTTTCCTGCCTCAATCTCAGGGGAACCTGTAGCATTAAATTTAAATGCTAGTTCTGCATAGCTCTCTAGGGGCGATTTGGCCCATACTGATAGGGTCAAAAGTAGTGCTAAAATTGCTGTGAATGTTTTCTTCATTGTCGTCATGGCACACACCTGTCAAAAAAGTATACAGTTTTCCCAATTCTAACTAGGGGGAATCTTGTAATGTAGTTACTTGTTACTACTTGTTG
>JAGLCH010000389.1 GCA_023146355.1 Bacteriovoracaceae bacterium
TTGCTTGTTAACATAAGTAGTGGAAAAAACTACCACTTGGCGAACATGTACTGACTATAGTGTAAAATAAATATAAATAATTCATGATTATAGGAATGAATATGGCCAGTTCAGGACGAAAAATTGTTTATGTCGGAGAAGATAAGAGTTACTGGAAAGAGCTCTGTAACCGCTTTACAGGTAGCTATAGTACAACAGACTTTGAATATATTAATCTTCTTACAAAAGAAGGGGAGTCTTTTCAAAAGTTATATGTACAACTATTCGATATAGTTCCAGATATACTATATATTGATATTTCCAAACATACGCAGGACCTAGTTAAACTTTTAAAGATGGTTAAGCGTGAGCATGCTTTCAGTGAAATTCCAGTCACCGTACTAGTTGATAAAGTAGAACTCTCTCGAAAGGCCCAGGCCGGCGGGGCCAACTTTATTCACATAAAGTGCGGAGAGTACCATGATATCGTGTATGATCCTTATCTCGTCAGGTACCCTAAAGAGGCAAAAAAACCTGCCTTTGCAGTTGCTCGAATGCAAAAAGACACTCAATTAGTTGAAGATTTTCGCGTTGGATACATTACAGCAACTTCACTTCATGCAGAAGGTGATGTTCGCCTCGAAGCTGGACAGCTAGTTGAAATAGAATCAGCAGTTCCAGCGAAAGTAATTCCTTCAAAAAAGTTTCTAGTTAAAGAAGTGATTGATCATGATTTATATTATGATCATCGCTACGCCTATGAACTAGAATTTCAATTTGTTGATCGGCCAGAGATGGATCCAGATCCTCTTAATGCTGAAGAAGAAAAGCAGAAGTTCGAAGAGAGGATGCTTGAGTATCAGCAGCTGCTGAAAAAAGCAAAAAAAGGAAACCGAGATTGGGTTCTTGATAATATAGGGAATACGACTCCTAAAAAAACAAAAATTCTAATTCTTGATAAAAGTATTTCGGCACTTAAAGATGTTCTGCATCCAATTGCAAATTATCCTTACCTTATTCGCTGTCAGACCCTCCTTAGTGAAGAGTTGACTGAGATTACAGCATTTAGACCAAGTATTTTTGTTTTTCAGTATCCCAGTTTCGAGTTACTTCCAGGGGACAAAATGTTAGGCCCAGAGGAGCAGCAGGTTAAGGTTGATGAGCTTAAGGAACTTCAGGATCAGCATACACATCGATTCGAATATCTGATTAATTTTATAAAGAAGATTGAAGGCTACCAGCCATTTATTTTGATCTATAATAGTAAAAATATTAATTCAAAAGGATTTCAAGAGCGATTTAAGTACTCACTTATTTTGGCAAATACCGATAAACTTTCAATTCCAAATATTGTGCAGCTTGCTGAGATTTACGAAAAAAAACAAGATGCTAAATATAA
>JAGLCH010000039.1 GCA_023146355.1 Bacteriovoracaceae bacterium
ACAAACCTCCCAAATCTGAAACACCTTCTCCCAGATCTGGAACACAAAATTTCTTAACATACCGTAAATCCATATTCTAAACTTGGCACCTCCTTTGCTTTAGAGAAGTCAACAATCTAAAAAGGAAGAGAAAATGAAAAAAGCAATTAGAAAAATTATGTCAAAACTAGTAATCCTCATCGCCATTATTACTGGCGCCTCCACCACCGGACACGCCCTCGCCGCAGACTCTGACCACACGAACCCAATTGGTAAGTATCTTGGTGAGGACGTAGTTCAAGTCACCCGAGTATTTCTAGATCAGCTTGATCGCTGTGATGACCCTGACTTCAATTGTGAAGACGAGGCCAAATACAAACAAGAGGTGATCGAAGAACTTACCGAAGAGATTTTCAAAACTCTTGATGAAAAATGGTTCCCGCAATTTGAGACAAAAAATGCTGTGATGGTCGGTATAGCTGGCGCCGCAGGAAAGAAGATCTTTGAAATGGCGCAAGTTGCTGCCGAAGTTGCGGTGGATGTTCACCAGACTAAAAAAGAGCAGAGGGAAATGAGAAGAAAGAGAGTGACCCAAGCTTACGAAAATGGTTACGGTGATATTTTTTATGAAACAGTAAAAGAGATGGATATTTAAGTCTCCACCACCAATACACTTAATGCCCCTTCAAGGAGGGGTATTTTTTCCCAACAAAAGCGCTTCGGCCCCCCCCTTTTTTAATAAAAAACACATGCATATTACCGAGCACACTAACACACTGATATAACACGCCCAATCAAGTAAACTCTCATAATTTTGGCCGTTATCGCCGCAAAAATGCACAAATATGATATAATGCACCTATATATGAAAGAGCAAAAAAAAACACTTCCAAAATTCATTGATGACGGCCGACTAGACAAACTAATCGAAATACTAAATTATCTAAGATATGGAAATCAAAGCATTTTTCTCGATTTCAATAGAGTTGAGGGAATTTCACCTGCTGGTATGGCCATTTTATTATGCTTTTCTGATATCTCTCGTGAAGGGTTAAATAAGCTCTCAGTAATTAACTTTCCAAAGGGAGATAAGGAAAATTTTTTATTCCCATTTCTAAATCACAATGCGGGCGAGAGCTACATACCAATAAAGGACATTCACTTCTCAAATTCGGATATGATTATTGCGGGAATTGAAAATGGAATTTCACCATCTCTACTCGATAAAGTAGATCAGCTTTTTGAACACCGACTAAGTGAAGAATGTTTGTGGTACTCCCGCTTTATCTTAAATGAGTTAATGCAAAATGCATGCGACCACTCAACGTCAGAGCGATATTACCTTTATGCTGGAATTTGGAATGACAACTTTCAATTTGGTGTTTGTGATATGGGAGTAACAATTCCCGCCAAACTAGAGCAAAAATATATTTGTCCAACTGATCACGATTACTTGAAGAAATCCCTTGAATTTAAAGTTGGAACAAGGCGCTCAAGACCTGGGGGCTTAGGCCTTAATCACATTTTCGAAATTCTTAAAGGTCAGGATGGAAGACTTGTAATTGTCAGCCGTGACGGACAAATGCGAAGATACTTTTCCAGACGTCAAACAGAGCTCAGTAAACTCAAACGCCCCCTAGCAGGTACGTGGTGCATGGCCCGCCTACCAATAAAGGAAGAAAAATAATGAAAATCATAATCAAAACAGAATTTTCAAATGACTATACAACAAGAATTGCTGGAGAGCAGTTGCGCCATCTTCTCACAAAATGCTCAGGCGAGTCTGAAGTCGATTTTTCTGAAGTCAAAATTGCAAGCGCATCATTTTTTGACGAGGCCTTTGCTAAATTAATTTTAGAAGATCCCGATAAACCTTGGTTCAATTTTATTAGTGTCACCAACATTCACAAAATGGATGATATGCTCTTAACAAAAGTCTGCATTGCTCGTGGGTTAAAAAGAAGTTAAAAACTCGCTGGTACTGAGCTATTGTCTTTTGCATCCTGTCCAACCAGCACCTCAAGTGCATTGCGAACGACTCCAGCATTGTCCAAAAGCGTTTTAAAGTTTCGGCCGGAATATTAAAACCCAACTGTGGAATATCTCTTTCCAAGAATGTTCTGATGTAATTAGTTCGCCAATCGAAGCTAAGCTCAGAATCTAATGCATAACTATCGGGGTAGCCCCCATTGATCCATAACCGCTGGA
>JAGLCH010000390.1 GCA_023146355.1 Bacteriovoracaceae bacterium
TATTTGAGGAGGAGAAAATATTGCCGATAGTACATTTGCTTATAAAAAGTGCATAGAAAATGAGCACTTCGCGATTTTTCTGCTAATATTATAGACATGATATTTGATAAAAAATTTAAGATTACGACCTTGGAAGAGGCCCCCGATAGACTTGATGAGACAGTAGCACTTATTGAAAATGGTTTTAACTATCCTGAAGGTCAAAACTTTGTTGTCGATTTCGCTCCTCTTATTAATGAGTCAAACTTTCAGAATAACCATATCATTATTGATTTCACTAAAAATATTATTGTGGGCCATATTGGAGTTGTTCTTCGACGCCTTGGTAATAAGAATATTCAGATGAGAGTGGCGCTAATCGGCGGAGTCGTGACCCATAAAGACTATCAGCAGATGGGACTATTCTCTCACTTAATGAAATATGTAATGAAGGAATACCACGAAGATAGTGGGCTTTTCTTATTGTGGAGTGATCTTCCCGAGCTCTATAAAAAATATTCTTTCTTTCCTGCAGGCGGGCAAGTTCAGCTTGGTACAAGAGATTTAGATAACGAGCTTGAGAAGCACTTTGAAAAAACTAAATTATTTCTCCTAAGTGATAAAGAGAGAATACAGATTAAGGAAATCTACAACAAAGAAACAGCTCATAGCTATACAACCTTAGTAAGAACAGAGATCGACTGGAGTGCTATTTCACGAATAACCAGTGCAGACCTGTACATAAAGAGAGACGACGAGGGAATAATATCCTCCTACTTTTTCGCTAATAAAGGTCATGACCTCGCAAATATCATTCATGAAGTAGGCTTCAAATCAAATTTCAAAAACTGGACAATGGACTTGCTCCAAGAATATAAGTTATGGCTACCGGAACAGGAAAAATTATTTTTTAACACTAATAAAACAATATATATGGCGATGATTAAAATTGGTGAAGTCGCTGAATTCAATCGTTTTTTAGCAAAATGGTCACGTGGAGAGCTCAAGATAAAAACAATTGCCAATGCCAGAGTAATCTTCCGCTACCGCTCAGAGGAGTACGAGGAACCACTCAACCTCTTTCTCACCTTTATATTTGGGCCAACTCCCCTTAAAGAGTTTGAAAAATATGGCCCCCCCCTTTATTTATCGGGGCTTGATAGCATATAACTAGTCTGCAACTAATTATAAGGAA
>JAGLCH010000391.1 GCA_023146355.1 Bacteriovoracaceae bacterium
AAGCGAATCAGGCCCTCGCCCTCCTTTGATCTACTGTAAAAGGGAGAGCATGGGATTGCGGCAACTTTTCTTTTTTCAATTAGTTCTTTAACGTATTCGATGGAGTTAAGCTCACTATCGTCGGGGATAGGGCAGAGGATAAAGTAAGAGGACTTAGGAGTGATGGGAGAAAATCCCGCTTCCTTTAGACCTGTTAACAGCAGATCTCTTTTTTCGGTGTAGTTTTCTCTAAAGCTCGGTAGGTACTCGTCTAATCGCCGTAGACCTTTGGCCATCGCTTCCTGCAGGGGTCTTGGAGCAGAAAATGTATTGTTTTGGTGCACCATTCTGATCTGATGAGCAATTTCTTTGGGGGCATTGGCCCAACCAATTCTCCAGCCCGTAAGTCCCAGCGTTTTTCCAGTTGATGAGATTGTTATAGTTCGCTCAAAAAGTCCATCAATTGAGGCAGGGCTGATATGAGATTCATTATCAAATGTGAGGTATTCATACACCTCATCAGATAAGAGGTAACAATCCTCACAGACCAGCAAGTCCCGCAGCTGCTCTAATTCACTTCTAGTGAGTATGGTTCCGGTGGGATTATGGGGAGTGTTGAGTATTAATAGTTTTGTTTTAGGGCCAAATAACTGGGCCAGTTCTGCGAAATCAAGTCGAAAATTTGGGAATTTCAAAGTACTAATTACTGGAATTCCCCCGGCCATCTTGATTGCTGGGATATAGGTATCAAAAAAAGGCTCTATAACAATTACTTCGTCGCCCGGATTGATTAAGGCCAAAATGGAGCTGAAAAGTGCTTCTGTGGCACCAGTTGTAACTGTGACTTCATTTGCTGGACAATAACGAATACCGTAGTTTTTATGAGTAATGTCCGATATTGACTCTCTTAGCTCCACAATTCCGTGGGCCGGGGCCTGCTGATTTTGACCATTTCGGATTGCATTGATGGCGTAATCTCTTACCCAGCTTGGTCCGTCAAAGTCAGGCATTCCCTGAGAGAGGTTAATCGCACCTTTTTTATTGGCCAATTGAGTAATGGTGGTGAAGATTGACTCTTCAAAGCTTTTTACAATTTCAGATGTTGGTTTCATAGTAAAATATTACCAAATCTTAAGTTAAACATCTATTTTTTCTCACTTCCACGATTTCATAAGGTTAGGTATGATTAGAGCAATTAAATCACTTTGGAGATCATTATATGAAAAGTTTAATAATACTTCTTTCACTTCTACTCGCTTGGTCAGCAACTGCTGATGTTAATAAGTTAAAAAGAAAGGAACTAAGTCAGAGCGAAAAGACAAGAATCATTACTGCAATGATTAGAACAGCTCTCGAGAATTATCACTATAAAGGTAAGAAAGTTGACGACGATATATCCAAGTTGGCCTACAAACAATTTATTAAGCGTTTAGATTATGGAAAGCAATTCTTCCTTAAAGAAGATGTAGTTAAGCTCAATAAGTTTGAACTGAGCATCGACGATGAGATCAAATCCGGAGAGCTTTTTCTGCTAGATCAGGCAGTAACTATTTTAAAGAAAAGAATTTTAGAAGTGCAGCAACTTCACAAAGTGCTATTTAAAAATAATTTCAACTTCAATAAAAAAGAATCAATCGAAACAGACCCTGAAAAGAGGAAATACTCCAAAAATTCAAAGATGCTAAAAGATCACTGGCGAAAGGTTTTTAAGCAGTCTACTGTTAGTCGTTACTTGTCACTGATTGAAGATCAGGAAGAAGAAGTTAAAGAATCTAAAGAAAAGAAAAGTAAAAAGTCTAAAAAGAAAAAATCAAAAAAAGATAGTTTGATCGGTCTCTCAAAAAAGAAACTTCAAAAGAAAGCACACGCTGCCATTGATAAAAAGTATAAGAAATTTTTTGAGAGAATGCTCAAAGACGGTTACTACGATTATCTAGATAAATATATCAATTCATTAACCACTGCATTTGATCCACATACAAACTACTTCCCACCACGCAAGAAAGAGGACTTTGATATTGAGATGTCAGGTTCACTAGAAGGTATTGGGGCCGTTTTACAGGAAGATTCTCCTTATATTAAGGTCGTTGAAATTGTTGCCGGTGGTGCTGCCTGGAGACAGAAAGGTCTTGAAGTTGACGATCTTATCTTAGCAGTTGCCCAAGCGGACGGTGAGCCAGTTGACCTGGTTGATATGAGAGTCGATAATGCTGTTCGCTACATTCG
Organism: Bacteriovoracaceae bacterium; assembly: GCA_023146355.1. Classification (GTDB taxonomy): domain Bacteria; phylum Bdellovibrionota; class Bacteriovoracia; order Bacteriovoracales; family Bacteriovoracaceae; genus JAGLCH01. The sequence goes on from JAGLCH010000391.1 coordinate 2,206, forward strand.
TGGAAAGAAGGGGACTGAAGTTCGCCTTACTGTAAAAAAGCCAGATGGTTCCAGAAAAGTAATTCCAATCATTCGCGATGTCGTTGAGACAGGTGCGGGATTTGCAAAATCATCAGTTATTTCATCTAAGAGTTTAGGATTAAAAGTTGGGTACATTAAACTTCCTAAATTTTATCGTGACTTTGAAAAATCAAACGGACGTAATTGTACGAAAGATGTTCGAAAAGAATTAGTAGATCTAAAAAAGAGAGATGTAGATGCGATTATACTCGATCTTCGAAATAATGGTGGAGGGGCACTTGAAGATGCAAAGCAGATGTCAGGACTCTTCATTAAAAAAGGCCCAATTGTTCAGGTAAGAGATGGTCGTAATCAGCTTGAAATTTACGAGGACCGCGACTCAACTGTTGTATATGACGGACCGCTTATTGTTATGGTCAATAGACTTTCAGCATCAGCTTCAGAAATTTTAGCAGGAGCAATGCAAGATTATGGCCGCGCTATTATTGTCGGGTCTGAATTTACCCACGGAAAAGGAACCGTTCAGCAAGTGCTAGATCTTAACCGTGGCACTATTTTAAGTCTTCTTGGGCCGACCGTAGGAGCTCTTAAAATAACACTTCAAAAGTTTTATCGTGTGACAGGGGCATCTACCCAATACAAAGGTGTTACTCCTGATATTTTCCTTCCAGATCTATTTAGTTACGACAAAAATCGCGAGCAAGACCTCGACAACTCTCTTCCATGGGACGAGATCAAGGGACTTAAGATAACTCCTTGGAGAGGGCATAACTATGATATGTCGAAGCTCAAGAAAAGAAGTGCATCGCGCGTTAAGAAGAGTTCACGTTTTCAGCAAATCAACCGTAATATAGAGATTCTAAAAAAACGTAGAAATGACACTCTTGTTTCGCTCCATATTTCAGACATTTTAAAAGAGCAAGAAGTTGGTAAGAAATTGTCAAAGCAGATTAAGATCGAAGAAAAGAACGAAGATATAGTTGTTACAGATTTTCTCACTGCACTCAAGTTTGACAATAAGAAGAAAAAAGCTGACATGGAGCTATGGAAGAAGGATTATGCTAAGCGTGAAAAAGAGTGGATTGAAAACTTACAGAAAGATCCAGGTCTTGAAGAGGCATTAAATATTGTAGATGATATGTTAAAAATGGAAAAGAAAGTTTCATTAAGGTAGATGAGTCGTGAGTGAGTTAATTGATAATACAGAGTTAAATGAAGTAATGGCAATCCTTGAAGAGCTCGAAGATGAAGTTCTCGCAGTTGAGCTCCTTAAGGAGTTCAACTCCAAGACTAAACAGCTAGGAATCCTTCTTTTGAATCAAGACGATAGTCTAGGACATGCTGAGTGGAAAAAACTCTGTGATGATGCACAGCTAGACGTTAATAGAATCGTGAAAAGAATTAAGGAACTGTAGGTTAAATTATGAGCGATAAGAGAGAGTTTGAGCTAGGGTCACCTCAGGTAAGAGCAAATAAAAAAATAGCAAGGCCAAAGATGGGAAAGGTTCTACCTGAAACGGATGAACCTAAACTCAAAAAGCATAAAAGTGAAAAAAAATCTCGCTCTACTTATGTGGAGCGAGATGATCAGTCTACTGGTAAAAAGACAAATCTAATGGCCGGATTTGGGTCAAAACTACAAATTGTTCTCTTTGTTGGCTCACTTATAATTATAGCAACCTTTTTGGCCCCTCATGTAATTGAATTTTTTAATATTCCTAAGTAATAATTAGTTGTTGCCTAAAGTCATCCTCTGAGTCACAGTTTTTTATTGCTTCTTCTTCTGAAATCATTCTTGTTTTAACTAATTGCATAAGGTGCTGATCGAATGTTTGAGATCTACCAGTACCTCCTTCCTCAAATCCTTTTTCAATATATGTATGAAGCCTACTCAGTGGTTCTTTACCTAGGATAATCTCTTTTACTCCAGGAGTTACAGTCATTATTTCTTGAGCAATAGTAACTGTATGTCTTTTAGACTCTAGCATTCGCTGACCAATAGTGGCCTGAAGAGTTTCTGATAGTCGTTTTCTAATCTCCGTTTGGGCCTGCCCTTCATACATTGAGATAAGTCGACCAATGGTATTTGCGGAATTAGTGGTATGAACAGTGGAGAGTACAAGGTGACCTGTTTCTGCTGCCTTTAAAGCAATATCAAAAGTTTCAGCATCACGAATTTCACCAATTAGAATAACATCAGGATCTTGGCGAAGTGCCGAACGTAATCCAGAAGTAAATGTTTTTGAGTCCATCCCTATTTCGCGTTGAGAAATCCTCGCTTTCTTTTGTGTGTGAAGGTACTCAATTGGGTCTTCAAGAGTCAAAATATGGTAGGGTTTTGTTCTATTGATATGATCAATCATCGCAGCTAGTGTCGTGGTCTTTCCTGATCCCGTTGATCCAGTTACGAGGATCAGTCCACGCTCATAATTTGTAATTTCCTTGAGTATTGGAGGGGCATTTAATTCTTCCAAAGAGGGAACTTTAGCATTAATTACTCGAAGAACAATTCCAATGTTTTCCGAGTATTTAAAAATGTTGTAGCGGAATCTACATACACCTTTGACCTCAAATGAACCATCTAGCTCATTGATAAGATCGGGATTCAGTTCTGCGCTTTCCATCCCGAGCATAAGGGCGCAAATATCTAGAGTATCATCGAATGAAACCAGTGATGATTTTACTGGAACAAGTGAGCCATTGATTCGTAAATTAGGAGCCTCTCCACTTCTAATATGAATATCGCTCGCCTTATGTTTGAATGCTAAATTTGCAATATCTACAAGATTTTCCGTTGTAAATGCCATATAATATTCCTTCATTCGTGATTTAAGTAAGTTTCTCTTTAATATTATGCCTCTAAAAGGCAAAGTGATCAATTCGTAGGGCAAATATGAGTACTGAGCAAAAAAAAATCAAAGTCTTGATCATTCGTTTTTCTAGTTTTGGTGATATTGTTCAATGTATGTCTATTCTTAGACCCCTGAAAAAGAAGTATCCCCATGCTGAAATTCACTGGATCACTCGTTCTGACTTTGCTGGTGTCCTCAAAATGAGCGACCAAATCGATCGGACCTGGAAGTTAGATAAAAGAGAAGGACTTGTTGGACTTATTCGCCTGAAAGAGGCTTTAAAGGCAGAGCGTTTTGATGTTATCTATGACGCTCACTGCAATATCCGTTCAAAGATACTTTGCTGGTATTTAGCGCCCATTTACTCCCGTTTCATTGTGGGATGGGGGGCAACTTTTATCCGCCGTGGTAAGGACCGCTTAAAGAGAATTATGCTCTTTAAATTGAAGAAGAATTTTTTCGAGTGGCCTTATCGTGGAATGGTTTCTTTTCTTTCTCCTCTGAAAAAAATTGGGGTTGAATATGATGGAGATCATTTTATTGCCGGAAATTTTGATGACGCAATTGAAAAGAAGCTCGATAAGCTTTTTGCTTCCCTACCTTTTCAAACTACTGAGCTTCCCACTATTGCCCTTGCGCCATCTGCTGCTTGGGAAATGAAAAGGTGGCCCACAGAATACTGGAAGAGACTTATCCTTTTGTGCCCAGAGTATAATTTTATCTTACTAGGAGGGCCTACTGATACATTTCTTTCAGAAATCGAAGAGATTGCTCCCCATCGAGTGATTAATCTTGCAGGTAAGACCTCTCTTCTTGAGAGTTGTGCACTTATTAAGCGAATGACTGCCGTTGTCTCAGGTGATACTGGAATGCTTCATGTTACAGATATTTTAGGAGTCAAAGGAATCGCAATTGTTGGGCCTACAGCATTTGGCTTTCCAACTTCAAATCGTATTGAAACGATGGAAGTCGAACTCGATTGTCGACCTTGCACAAAAGATGGGCGTGGGAAGTGCGTTCAAGAGACTTATCAAAAGTGTTTAGTTGAGATTTCACCAGAAAGAGTAGCTAAAAAGCTCGAAGAGATTATTTCTTAACCTTCTTCAGCTCGTTGTAGGCCTCCTGCATAACTGAAAAGTTTTCAGTTATAATTTTATTTAATTCAACGCCGAGATCCATTCCCGATAAGCGATCAGGGTGAAGCTGTAATGCTAATTTTTTATATCTCTTTGATATCGACTCAAGACCAGTATCTTCATTGGCGCCAAAAATTGCTAACTGCGCTTTGATATCACCTTTTGCAGGGCGGGTGATAGGAGCTAGTGCCTTAATCACAGTTGCCTGTGTAATGATTTTTTCAGATATTGCAATAGTGTCTACTACATCACGTCTCTTATTCATAAATAGATAATCTCTGGGGTCATTGGGAGAGAGTCGAATATCTTTTTTAATAATTTCAGTAATAGAAATATTATCTCCAAAAAGTTCACTGAGTACGACTGTGGCAGCTTTGGAAACACTGGTGATATCCGTTTTACTTCTCCTCGTAAATTGAAGCAAAAAGTCAGAATTTTCTCCTGCAATTTCTCGAAGAATCTCTCTAAGGAATAGCTCTGCTCCAATGAGATCTATTACCTCAGAGTAGGAAATGAGCGCATTACAGTTGAGAGTTATAAAAACATTATTCTTTTTAAGTTGGTTTGTGGTCTTTGCTATTTTTTCTGGGGAAAAGTCCACCTTATAGGTCGCTGCTAATTTATGTCGCACCTCTTCAAATACCTTCCCCTCTCCCCATCTAGCGGCATCAAAAAGAGACAGGATTTTAGTTATATCTGCTTTCTTCTCGCCACCAGTCTCTGGCCTCATAAGTTCTTTACTCAGGAGTTCCTCAATGCGGGATTCATATTTTACTCCCTTAGAAGTAGTGATAATCTTTTTACCACCAATCCCCTCCTTCGATCGAAGAACATTTTCCTTTTGTCGTACAAGTGCATCGAAATCTGGAGAGTTTCTTTTTCTCTTTCTTCCCGGCAATATCGCACGAATGAGGTGGCCCAGCAAATTTGCAACTAGAAAGGTGAGGGCAGTAATAAAAATAATCCGGGTAACAATATTTATTTTAATATCCATATCTAATAGGTTACAATTTTCAGATAGGTTTTTTCAACATTATTCAGGGACGAATATAATATGCTGAAGTGGTCGATCGAAGAGTTACAGTTACCTCTTAAGTTTATGTGGAAAATTACTCGCGGTAGTAAGGATTTTGGCCATATCTTCATAGTCAGAGTACAAGATGAGAGTTTTTGCGGTGAAGGAGAGATCTCTTTTAATATTCGCTATGGTGAGACTTCAGATGGTATTTTAAAATCTTTTGAGCGTTTTCAAAATGATTTTCCTGGTTCTATATCTAGCGTTGAAGAACTTATTCATTTCCTAGCAGAGGGCGAATATCCCTCCTCTTTCCGCTTTGGAATAGAGTCTGCCTTTGTTCATTACCTTGCTCTTCTTGTGGATAAGCCAGTTAATGAGCTACTAGGTGTTCCTGCTATCAATTCTGTAAAAACATCATTTTCAATTCCAATAATGGAGCCTGGAGAGGTTGGCGATTTTATCGCTAAGCATAATCTCACCCGCTTTCGCTCCCTTAAGGTAAAAATAGGGAAAGATGATGGATTAGACCTAATCAAAGAGGTACAAAAAAACTACGTAGGTAACCTACGAGTTGACGCTAATGAAGCGTGGACTGACCCCGATGAGGTTATTAGTTTTATCGGAGCTCTCGGAGATAATTGTCCCATTGAATTCCTTGAACAGCCACTAAGGGCCAATTGTCACGACGAATATCTCTTTCTAAAAGATCAAGCAGCAGTGGATATTATGGCCGATGAGTCTATTTTAAGTGGCGAGGTCACTGATTATCACCGTGACCGCTTTCACGCGATAAATATAAAGCTGATGAAGTCTGGTGGCTATATGAAGGCAATAAAGCAACTTCGAGATGCTAAAGAAATGGGCCTTAAAACTATGATTGGCTGTATGGTTGAGACATCAATTGGTATATCTTCTGCCATGAATATTGCCCATGGTGTGGACTACTATGATTTAGATGGTGCCTTGTTACTGGAGAAAGATCCGTTTAATATGATTACGGAAGAGAATGGAAAGCTCTTTTTTTCCCATCTACAGTAGCAGATGTAAGTAATTGTATGAGCAACTATTAGCTTAATGCATTTAGAATTAAAAATTAATATATTTGAAAATCCGAGGTCATAACTTGAAAAGAATTAACCTATTCCTGGCGACAATGCTTCTAACAAGCTGTAGTACCGTCACTCTTTTAGATAAAAATACAGATGCTGCTTACGCTAAAGAACCGACAAAAAGCGAGAGTATTACACGTATTCAGAGTGCTCCCCAAAAGACTAAAGTCATAATAAAGAAAGTATATATTAAAGGTCCCACTCGCTTGATCTCTTCATCAGATCCAAGTATAGAAGACTTCGCCCTCTCATATGATAAAAAGCACTTTGATTTTTGGGTAAAATACTTCACAAAAAACAAAACTAATCATGAGCGTTTTATTCGTCACCAGAAAAATGGTGAGCGTTTTAGGGAGGTCATCGAGAAGATACTTGCCGAGCATAATCTCCCAAAAGAGTTATTTTACGTTGGACTTATTGAGAGTGGTTACAATACCAGAATTAGAAGTCGAGCTAATGCAGTTGGTCCTTGGCAGTTTGTTAAAGGGACTGCAACTCCATACGGAATGAGAGTTGACAGAAGTCTTGATGAGAGACGCAGTATCTATAAAGCAACTCACGCTGCAGCTCGATATTTTAAAGACCTATATAATATATTTGGAAGCTGGGAGCTTGCTCTTTGTGCTTACAATAAAGGTGAGTATGGAATTATCCGGGCAATACGAAAGGGTAATACTAGAGACTACCGTGAGCTCGTAAGAAAGAAGCTTCTTCCAAAAGAGACAATTTACTACATCCCAAAAATTGCAGCCGCGAGACACATTGTTAACAATCGTGAGAAATATGGCTATCCATCTTTCACGACTCAAAAGAAAGAGGGGAAAGTCTATTCCCATGCTAGTTACCGTACAATGTACAAAAGCTTTAATTGGAAGAAAGTTGCAAAAAAATTGGGAATATCTAAAAGGGCGATGCTTGAGCTAAACCCGGATTTCAAAAAGGCCAGCATTTATGTAAGCTCAAGAAATCCAATTGAAATTTATATTCCCAAGAAAAATCATATTAAGTTGGCCGAAGAGATCGCTCCAAACTGGGTGAAGCAAGCGGCAGATAAAAAATATAGTTCTTCATCAAAGTCACATAAAAAGTACAAGGTCAGAAGAGGGGACTCTTTTATTGCGATTGCCAAGCGTTTTGGAATTAAGGTAAATGATCTTCTTGCAATTAATAGAATCCCTCGCCACAAGAGGAATAAGCTCTATGTTGGACAAAGAATAAAAATTCCAACAAAAAAGGGTGGTACTAAGAACTATCGTGTAAAACGTGGGGATAATCTTACTAAGATTGCAAAAAAGTTTGGAGTGTCATCACGCTCGCTTCGCTCAAGTAATCGCCTCTCAGGATCGAAAATCTTTATTGGCCAGAGATTAAGAGTTCCCACTGTATATGTGGACAAAACGAGTTATAAAGTTCGCTCTGGCGATAATCTTTCACAAATCGCAAGACGCTATGGAACAAGTATAAGTCGTTTGGTATCTTTCAATGACTTGAGTTCTAAAAGAATTTATGTGGGGCAGAAGCTCTACATTCCAAAGAGGTAATTTGGGCACTATGAGAATTGGATACGATGCAAAAAGGGCCTTTCACAATGTGAGAGGCCTTGGTAGTTTTAGCCGCACACTTTTATCAGACCTAGGTGACCTCTACCCAGATGATGAGCTATTGCTCTTTACTCCTGCGCCCAAGATAAAATTACTTGAATGGTTTTCAACGAAAGAAAATTTAAAGCTCGTCACGCCAGGAGCTCTTGGAAGTCTTTTTTCATCTTTATGGCGAAGTTTCTTCCTCACTACTATCATTACAGATTATGACCTCGATATCTTCCACGGACTAAGTCACGAACTCCCCCCCGGAATTGAAAAAAGTGGAGTGAAGAGTGTCGTCACTATGCATGACCTTATTTACGTCAAATTCCCTCACTTTTTTAATGGTGTCGATAGAAGGATTTTTGAGAAAAAATTCGCCCATGCTGTTCGTAATGCAGACATTGTTGTGGCGATTTGCGAGCAGACTAAAAAAGATTTAATGGAACACTTTGTATGTCCTGCTTCAAAAATTCGCGTGGTGTATCAGAGTTGTCACCCGCAATTCTATCAAAACCCAGAGTACCAAATCAATGAAATTAAAAGTAAGTACGGACTACCTGAGAAATACTTTTTCTACTTAGGTGCGATAGTCGAAAATAAAAACATCAAGTCACTTATTGATGCCTATGCTAGTGGCGAAATGGGTGAGCACCACTTAGTCATTGGTGGTAGACCCAGTGATTATCAGAAAGATCTAGTTTCTCAGGTAAAGCAATTGGGATTAGAAGAAAAAATTCATTTTATTTTGAATCCAAAAGACAATGAACTTCCAACACTTTATCACATGGCAGACTGCTTTTGCTTCCCCTCTTTTTATGAGGGGTTTGGAATCCCTGTGATTGAATCGCTTTTTTCTGGAACACCAGTTATAACTTCCATTCAGGGGGCACTTCGTGAAGCTGCTGGAGAAGGTGCGCTGTATATTGACCCTTTTAGTATTGATTCAATAAAGGGAGCAATGGAGCGAATAATTGCTGAGCCTGAACTGAAAAAGGCCCTTTCTTCAATGGGCCTTAGTCATGTTCAAAAATTTAAAAGTGAAGTTGTTACTAGAGAGATGCATAAAGTTTACGAAGAACTTACTCTTCAGTAATTAGTGCAAGATTTGTCAGTTCATATTTTTTGAGTTTTGACAGCACCATCATCACGCGATCATATTTAACTTCTTTATCAATACGGAGCTCCATTGGAGTTTCTTTATTGCTAATCCCTTTAAGATTAGTATCGAGTTCTGAATCCCCAAGCTTCTTACCATTAATGGCAATTCCATTAGTCGTAAGTTCAATAAATTGAGCTTTAGTTTGACTCTTCTCGCTGGTGAGCCCCTTCTCAACTTTTGGTAGATTCAGTAGAAGTGCCAACTCATCCGTTTTAAAGACTGTTGACACCATAAAAAATATTAAAAGTAGAAAAACAACATCAATCAACGGAGTTAGTTCCGGAACAAGTGCCTCTCTTGAGCGTTTCTTTGCCATGACTCCCCCTAAAATAACTTAGAGATCAATTTCTTTTCAATCGTGATCTCCATATGGTCGATAATTCTTAGGAGGTAGCTGTGCCCAATATAGTGCGGGATCGCTACAATTAACCCACCAACAGTTGTGATAAGGGCCATTGATATTCCCTGAGCAAAGCTTGCAGGATTATTAATACCAGTAGTAGACATCACTCTAAAGGCGACTAGGACACCAATAACAGTTCCTAAAAGTCCTAGAAGGGGAGAGATAGAGGCAACGATTTTTACGGTTGAAAGTCCCTTTTCTAACTCACTCATGAATGATGATACTTCTTGTTTGGCGAGTTCTATTAGAGTTTCACTCGCATAATTTTTCTCTTCCTCTAGAATCTTTTCTTTTAGCTTTTCTGCAATGGAATTTGTTCTTTTTTGCTCGCGCAAAAGGATAACAAATTTGTAGAGCATAGTTGCTAGACCTACGATATTGAGGAAAAGTAGCACATACATTATTGCGCCACCTTGATTGATATAGTCGACTAATCTCATCCTTGATTCTCCAAACTCAGGTTTATCTTATTTGTGTTTTATTATAAGGAAAAAAAATATAAATTTCATCTAGATGGCACCACGTGCCTTTAGAAACTCAACGTAGTTTAAGTCCTG
>JAGLCH010000392.1 GCA_023146355.1 Bacteriovoracaceae bacterium
CGTGTAAATAAGTGTACCGCTGTAGAAAGTAGTACAAAAAAGTGTACTACCGTTGATAGTGGTACAGTAAACTGTACTATCGTTAAAAGTAGTGCAAAAACACTTTGTTTTGTAAAAAAAGCTGTAAAAACCCGCACTTTGGGAAAAAATAGTGTAAAATAGAATGATGAAAGCAATAGGATATGAATATTTACGAGAAAAGTTAGAGCTAAATGGCCACAGAGTACCTCTGTTTAAGATCGAAACCCGTTTGATTGAAAGGGGTAGAGAGTTAATTGAGATAAAGGATGGTCGCGAAGTTCGATATATTAGAGAAAAGCGCAAAAATCCTCAAGATGATTGGGAGCACCTAGTCTTCGCTCTTTCAAATGAGGGAATTAACTTTTCCTTATTAGTGCCCTTCTTTAAAGAGGTAGGAAAGAAGAAAACAGCGAGCTTTGTATTAAGCAATTTAAGCAGTAAATACAATCGCATTGTTTGGTTTTTATATGAGGACTTGCTAGGAGTAAAGCTAGAGCTAGAAGATGACTCCACCTCTAGATATTCAGAACTGATTAACTCTAAAAAATTCTATACCGGTACTTCAGTAAAAAGCAAAAGACATAAGATTCTCGATAATAGAATTGGCCATAGCTTTCTTTCTCCAATTATATCTAGGGGCGATACAAACTTAAATTCTGATGACCTAAAAAAGAAAGCACAACTTTTAATAGATCAGTATTCTCCTGATTTAATTTCAAAGTCTGTTAATTTTCTCTATTCAAAAGAAACAAAAAAATCCAATGAAATAGAGAGAGAGCATCCTGACAAAAAAAGAGAAGCTCGATTTATTGACCTGTTAAAACAAGCTTCAAAGTTAGAAGAGTTAGGGGAAGCTGATTTTGTAGGACTTCAAAATTCAATTGTTGATTCGAGATATGCAGTAAAGGCCTATCGTGATTATCAAACTTATATTGGTGTAACTGATATGTTTGGTAATGAGACTGTTCATTATATCTGTCCAAAGGGTGATGATGTTCGCCCTCTGATGGTAGAATTCGAAAAACTATGTAATGACATTATCAATGACTCATCTGTGGATGGAATTGTTGCGGCAACTACAATTGCATTTCTGTTTGTTTATCTTCATCCAATGCTAGATGGTAATGGAAGGATTCATCGATTTCTTATTCATTATGCTCTTTCAAAGCGTGAAGTAACTCCTAAGAATATGATTTTTCCTGTCTCTGCAGTGATCGCAGCGAATATGGATAAATACGATCGTGTACTTGAGAACTTTTCTGAGAGTTTAGTTCCCCTTATAGACTATGAGTTGGATAAGCAGGGAGAGATGACTGTTCTTGATGCAGACACAAAGCATCTTTACTACGGTATCGACTTAACAAAGGCCTTTGAGTTCCTAGTATGGACCCTTGAGGAGACTTTAGTTAATGATTTCGAAAATGAATTGAAATATATGAAGACGTTTCTTGCGTCAAAAGAAGAAATCAAATCTCTTGTAGACATGCCGGATCGAAAACTTAACAATCTCATTAATATGGTTCTTATTAACAGCAATAAATTATCTGCGAATAAAAGATCATCACTATACAGTGAGCTTACAGATGATGAAGTTACTAAGATTGAAAAAATCATTTCAAACAACTTATAGTTTTTCTCTTCCCAAGCGTGACTACAGGGGTGGGTTCGTGCGTCCAAAATTCAGGTTTGTTTCGACTAAAAGTGCTCAATAGGCAGATTCTGACTACATATAACCCTAGTTATATGGGGCTGACGTGCGGATTATCGAGTTAACTCTAGTTAACTTTTTGTAGACATTAATACTAGATACAGTATTATGTTAACTGTAGGTTACTTTGTTGCCTTGTGTTTAGGATATTTGATAAAATGATTACTGGAGTATACATGGATAGAGATAACAATTTTGAAACTATTTTAGATGATGTTAAAAATGTTGGTGAACTTTTGAAGGGGTATCGAAAAGAGAGAAAAATCACTCAAGAGGAGTTAGCAAACTTTGCGGGGTTATCTAGAATTGGGATTGTGAAATTAGAAAATAATGAAAGTGATGTCAAACTTTCAACTCTCATAAAAGTTGTAAGTCTACTTGGATTTGATCTTGTTTTAAAAAAAAGGACAACTAGATGAATGAGAAAAAACAGGTTCTAAATGTTTTTTATAATTCAAAAATTGTTGGTCACCTAAGTGAAGACGATGAGGAGAGACTATCTTTTCAATATTCAAAAAAGTGGCTTAAGGATGGTGATTCTTTTTCTCTCTCTCTTGCATTATCTCTTTCTTCAGAAACCTACGGTCATCTGATTACGAAATCATTTTTTGAAAACTTACTTCCAGAAGGAGAGGTCAAAAATATTTTAGAAAAGAGTAATAAAAAAAATATTTCAGATGAGTTCAGTTTTTTAAAAGAGTATGGAGTTGATTGTTCGGGAGCATTTGTCATTACCTCCCTTGATCATGTTCCCAAAGTAGAAAAATTTGAGAGTAAACAAATCTCACTGGATTCCATTTATGAGTATCTTGATAATAAACAAAGTTTAACTTCTGCGATGATTAATGAAGAGGGAGGAAGATTCTCTCTTGCAGGTGCTCAAGATAAGTTTCCTGTTATATACAAGAAAAATAAAATACTATTACCCTTAAATGGAGAGCCAACGACTCATATCTTAAAGCCTTATGTTCGTTACCATAATGATACAATGGATTCTCCATATAATGAGTATTTCTGTATGAAGCTAGCGAAAGCTGTTGGCCTAAATATTCCAAAAGTTACTTTGATTGATGGAAAGTACCCCCTTTATCTTATTGAAAGATTTGATAGAGCTACTGTTGACTCTAATATTATTCGTATTCATCAACAGGATTTCTGTCAGGCCAAAGGAATAACGTCTAGGAAAAAATATGAAGAGGATGGAGGTCCAACCCTTACTCAAAGCTATGAACTTATTAAAAAATTCAGTTCACTACCGATTAAGGACCTTTCTCAGTTTTTAAATTGGTTTTGGTTTAATCTTTTGATTGGAAATAATGACTGTCATTCAAAAAACTTAAGTTTTGTTCATACTGATGATGGAGTAAGACTTTCTCCTTTTTATGATCTTCTTTCTACTGTTATTTACAAGGAACTGACTAAGGAATTTAGTTACTCAATAGGTGGTCAGTGGAAGTGGCATGATTTAAAGCTAAGAAATTTTACTGTTTTAGCGGAGTCTTTAAGAGTTGATGTATCTCTTATTTTTAATAGTGGAAAAGAGATGATAAATAAACTTGAAAAAAAACTGGATCTTGAGGTGTTATCTTTTGAGTCGAAGTTTGAAGATGTTTTAACTGCTAAGAAAATAGAAGAAGAGATTAATAAGCGAGTAAAACATATACAAACTAAAATTAAAGAACTTAGCTGAAGGCCGTGTGCAGAAGATATGGGAATGAAGTAGAGAGAAGTTACATCTTGTTGTTCAGTTAATTAAAATATTTTAGAGGTTGGGATGCGGATTTTATTCCCACCACCTCCGCCAAATCTAAAGAGAGTAACAAAACACCCCTCACTGGGAGCTTGATGACAAGTATTGCACAATTCAAGCGCTCGTTGATGCTTTGATCAATGGGAAGAAGAACCTTCCTGATGAGTTCGGACCCTATCAATCATGGAGTTCAATATGGAGTGAGGCTCCTCTTGTTGAAGACTCTATGTATTAGCTTACAAGGGAAAACGCATTTCGCATAGAGATGGCTTTATTGAGGACGAAGAGTTTGAAGCAACTAAATTTAATTACGGTTATAGTGATTACATTTGGCGATACCTTGGTGCTCCCTCGAGTGAGATTGATTTGATCAAACGAGTTAAAGGTGCCATTGATGATCTCATTGAGTATATTAACTCGTTGCCTTAGCTCATGCTGAGAGTCAACGTAAAATGTTTTAGTAAGTTGGTGAAAATAGTAGCAAGCTAGTTATCTCCTACTTGTAGGACAGGATTTGTCCAGACACTCCTATAGGTTTAGGTTATTCAATCTTAATACCAAAGGAGTCTATATTATGATCATTAACCAATCCAAAACATTTGAAAATATTATTGCTGACCTATCAAAAGCATTTGATAAAATTATTGTTGATCTATCAAACACATTTGATGTTACTAAGTCCAAATTATCTGAGGGCTTTACTGCTAATTCATTTAAAACATTTGAGAACTTTGTTGTTGATCCATCAAATAGCGTAGCTGTTGCAACGGCAAAAGCTGTAGGTTTAAATCCAGGTGAAGGTTGTAAGTTTCCGTACCTCTATCTTTATGGTCCGTCAGGGCTTGGTAAGACTCACTTACTTCACGCTATAGCGAATCAGATAAAAAATAATCATCCAGATAAAGTTATTTGCATAACTACTGCTATGAACTTCATGAATGAGATGGTGAAGTACATTAATGACAATAGAATCATGGAATTTCGTAGAAAATACGGCGAGGAAATTGATGTCTTAATTATTGATGATATCCACTCTCTCAGCAATAAAGAAAGAACTCAGGAAGAACTTTTCCATATTTTCAATATGATGTATGAAACGCGAAGGCAGATGATCTTCTCCTCAGTCAAGAGACCTGATGAGATTGAAGGGTTAAGTTATAGGATAATGACTAGATTGCAATGGGGGGTAGCACTCGATATTCAACCACCATCATTTGAAACAAGAATCGAAATTATTAAAGAAAAACTGTCTCAGCTTGAGATGAGTATTCCTCAGAACGTAATCGAATTTATTGCATCTTCAATTTACAATAACGTCAGAGAGCTTGAGGGGGCACTACTTCGTCTCTCTGCCTATCAGGATCATCTTGGGGTTGAAATCGATCTAGCTATTGCTATGGATTATTTAAAGATTAATTGCACTGCTCGAATCTCTTTAGAAACGATTGCTGCAGGAGTTGCAAACCACTTCAATGTTAAGGTTGCTGATCTGAAATCTCCTTCTCGAGTAAAAGTAATCGCTTGTACCCGTCAAGTAGCGATGTATCTCTCAAAGAAGCTAATCAATGCAACGAACAAAGAAATCGCAATCTTTTTTAATCAGAGACATTATTGCTCAGTTAGCCACAGTGTGAGTGCGATCAACAAAAAAATGAAAGAGGATAAAGTTTTGGCCAAGGCCTTGCGATCTATTGAGAGTAAACTCTAGCTTGACCAGAGGACAGCTTATGTCCAGCTGCACCATTAAAATAGGGATATAGTCCTGGTCTCAGATTAAGGATATTTTATCCCACTGAGGAGGTTTTATGATCCTTGTTACAGAACTGGTGATTTTAGGGAAAAAACTAGTCATCCTGACTAAAGGAAGCAATGAGTGTTACTGCGTAAAAAGTTTTGATGGAGAAGGTGGGAGGAAGTATGACATCGAAAAAGAATAAAGCACTTCATCGCAAAGTTTTAGATAAACATCCAGGATGACCTCTGTGTAGAGAGGAAAAGGGAAAGTGTTACCTTGAGATTAAGTCACGTTATGAAAATGGCGAGTACCCAGAACACTTAAGACGATTCGCTGAGATGGAGCTTGGATTAAAGATAAGGGAGTCTTAAGTTTACTTTTCCTTAATCATCTCTGGGTTCAGGGCTTGCTCTCCATTGAATGAGTATGCTCCGATACATCCGTTGTCATTATCTACTCCAAAGTCAATGCAAAGAGCATTGTAAAACTGTTCAAGGATATTACTTCTGTAGTGCCCAAAGAATACTGGCCTTTGATCTTTTTTGTAGGAGGTTTTCCACCAGGTGACTCTATGCTTATGGCGTAAAGTTCCGTCGGTATCTTTTTCAGGTTTTAGAATTGGTTCTTCTGGCCCCTTTAGCACAACTTCAATCGCTTCAAAGAGCTCGCTCCCTTCTTGATAATGTTCCATAAGCGAGTTCTCACATAATGCATTTGAGGCATTGGTATATTTTTTTAGAATATCTATCTGCTCTTGTTCCCAGCAGGCGTGTACAACTCTAAAGCTATCTTCCTCGTACCAAAGGGGGAGGGTTTTAAACCAATCGAGATATAGTGTCTCTATGCCTTTAAGCTGACTTGTTGTTGCTTTAACTTGATCCATGTTTTTTGTGGAGTGTTCTCGAAGTGGAGTTTCCCCCTTGTAGAGATTGAGGCAAATATAGTTGAATTCGTGGTTACCGATAACTGCTTTGGCCTTACCGTTGTCCACCATCGATTTGACTATCTCTAGAGTTCTTTTTATTTTTTGTCCTCTATCTATAAAGTCGCCAACAAAGAATGCCTTTCGCTCTGGGTGTTGATAGATACCATCTATTTCCTTGTATCCGAGTGCTGATAAAAGGTTTTCTAAATTGTCTGCATATCCATGAATATCGCCAATAAAATCGTACATAATACCTCACTTGTATAGCCGTATTATCGG
This sequence comes from Bacteriovoracaceae bacterium, assembly GCA_023146355.1. Classification (GTDB taxonomy): domain Bacteria; phylum Bdellovibrionota; class Bacteriovoracia; order Bacteriovoracales; family Bacteriovoracaceae; genus JAGLCH01. The sequence goes on from JAGLCH010000392.1 coordinate 6,419, forward strand.
CATCTTCGCTCCCTCACTTAAGCAGGACAGGTTATGTCCAACCATACGTATAAAATAAGGGTATAGAGACATTTATCGGAGGACCTATGACATCAAAGAAAAACAAAAAACTGCATAAAGAAATTCGTAAGAAGTATACTAGCGGACCTATTTGTACGGTAGAAGAGGGAGAACTCTATCCTGAGCACTTACGAAAATTTGCTGAGATGGAACTTCGATTAAAGATAAGGGAGGAATAATGAAGACAATTTTTGAACTTAAGTTTTGTGGTGTTGTTTTGGTCTCCTGGTTAATGGATGAGCATAAAGTCTTTTACGTGCGACAATACGATTCAAGCGGCGTGTCGAGCGAAGTTGTTACAGAAGATTTTCAGGAAGCTTGGAGCTTTTACCACGATCTTTGTATATTCAAAATTCCTGATATTGTTAAGGGAATTGAAGAGCATGGTGGAGTTGATGTTCTTGAGTTTCAGGATTAATCACTTTTTTATCCCATGTTTACCTTTCTGTTATCTAATTAATTCGTAGGCCTCTGATCGCCCTCTAGTTCACTGAGCAGTATTTTTTGTACTCTCATATAAAGAATATAGAGTCTGCCAGTCCTCTATAAGTCGTTGAGCAGTCTCGCCCAGTACGTTTGTCCAATGCTTATTTGAGATCAGCTCACACCGACGTTGATGGATCATCTCAATCATACGAGGGTTCTGATCAAGGTGAAGAACAGAGAGTGCTAGTTCAACGATATCTCCCTGTGATCCAGAAGTAGGTAGTCCAATATTTTGAACTCCGACACTATCAACAATGGAGTCTGCCTGGTAGGAATCGAGAGCATGGGTAATGTTCATCCAAAGAGCGATCCACAGAGTGATTTTTTTAGGGCTTAGAGTTCCATTGTGAAGTCTTATTTCTATTCGATTACCTGTTGAGTGAAAGTGGGACAGATTAACCGATAGATATTTTTCACTGTGGTTACCAAAAATTTTATCCAAATCTTCAACGGTATTAAGCATATTTATATCAGAACATGAAAACCGTTCCCTTATAGACGCACAATACTCTGATGTTTCTCCATCAATGCCAACAACGCGACTAGGAGAAACAAATGAGTTAATTGCAGGCTCATATTCCCTCATAAAATGGAGTAACTTTCTTGCCTTACCAACATTACCAAATTTCCAGCCTAGATGGAGATGGAAGCCGGTACTGTAATCAACGATGAGCTTTAACTCGCTTAAGATTGGAGATGAGTTTAGTCCAGCTAGAAAGACATATAGCTGCTCAAATTGTTTTTCTCCAAGCATAATAGGAGATACAATTTCAAACCCACACGAGCCATCAAAAACAACATTCCATAAGCTATAATCCACCTCATGTACTTCCTCGTAGTCATAGACTGGAGAGCCAGCACAAGTATCTGGATAGTAACTACGTATAAGGTCCAAAAGAGGAATAGCAACACTCTCCCACTCTGCTTCATTATTAATATTTACAGCAGTAGATGTTAGCTCTAACTCTATTCCAAAGCTTTGCAGGGGATTAATGCGTAGGCCTGCTAAGGAATGCGCTCCTTCTGATAAATTGCTTTCTAGGAGATTCAAAAGAGTAGAACTCTCACCACTCTGGTAGACTCTCTCTCTTGGTTTTCGAGGTAAGATAGATACTGTGTTACTAGACTGACTACTAGCACCGTCGTAATATTTTTTAAAGTGATATAGGTGATTGCGATGAGTCGCATTAGTTACAGAGTCACAAAAATCGATAATATTATATGATTTTTTGGTTCTAGTTAGGCGTGCTCCTCGACCAACCATTTGTGCAAACTCAATCTCACTAGTCACAGGTCTTGCTAGCATTACAGTATTGAGGTCAGGGATATCTATTCCTTCAATTCCCATTTTAACTAAAATAGCAACATCGTGGGCACCGTTTTTGAAATTTGCGAGTAACTTATAGGGTTTAGTAACATCTCCATGGATCACAACGTAATTTACGTTGGCCCCTTTTAAGCTCTTTCCGAGTAAGTTTGCATGATTAATATTAATCGCAAATATAATTGTTTTTTTGAGTTTTGATCTATTACTTAAATAATACTCAGCAATTTCTCTATTTCGAAGAGAGTCAGATGCTATTGCAGAGTAATTATTTATTTTACCGGTACTATCAAAACTTACAGATGTATTAGATTGAAGGTTTTTATTAGTAACTATAGGCTTAGCGAGATACTTGGCATCAACAAGCTGCTTAAAGCTAACACTAGAAATAAGCTCCTTACTCCAATTCGCCTTTGTTCTAAGCTTTGGAGTTGCAGAGAGCCCCAAGATAGGAACACCTATCCATTTATTTTGAAAAAGCTTTTCATAAGCAATTGATTCATTTGTTCCGTACTTCCCATGATGTGCTTCATCGATAACAACAAGATCAGGTTTAAATTTTGCCAAAACTCTTGCTTCTTTCGATCCAAGATTTGCTAAGTTATTCTTCATTGAACCAAAGCTAGTAAAAAGGACTTTCGGAGACTTGCCGGTCCAATTTCGCTCTCGAAATGAATTAATCTTTTGCTTTAATTCATGACTACTTTTATCTTCCTTAGCTCCCCAATATCCATAATCCCATCTATCACTAGTATTTTTTCCACATTGCTGTAAAAATGTTTCATAAGCTTGGTTTAATAAAGGCCAACTGTGAACAATCCATAGGACCCTTTTATTCTTAGATAAATAATAGCGCCGAATAAACTCTACTGCGGTAAGGGTTTTTCCTGAGCCCGTGGCCATATGAAGGTATGCACGGTGTGACTTTGAACGACCAATATACTTATCCTTTAAAGAAAGGATAATTTCTTCTTGAAATGGATATGGATTTAATTTTTCTATCAAGAGTCTCTCCAGAGTTTCTATTTTAATCTCTTTTAAATTAAGCTTAAATACAACCTAACAGTTAAAAACCGTTACTAATGTATCCCCTTCAACCACTAGTACCTTATGAACTAGACGATCCATATTCGCTTTTAGCTTCTGCTTAATATCCGCAGTAACTTTCTTAGACTTGATTAGGATGTTTATAAGCTTGTGGGTTAAGCGAATTCTAAAGCCCCCTTCCTTAGCATGGTGCCACTCTCCAAAAAGATACAGCAGCTCCACTAGTTCACTAGAGAATCCCCTTTGACGAATTCTTTCCATAGCGTGCTCGGTAAAGTGTAGATGCTTCATAATCCCTCCTAAAAGTTGTTATAAAGCTATTCTACTGGGAGTACTGGACAAAAAGAGTCCAAGTCCGCTATCTAACTGAAGTTATTGATTCTCATGGATTTAGATTAGCAAGTAGGTTCATTCTACGAAACTCAATAATTAGTAGTAAATAAAGGAGTGTGGACAAGAGTTGTCCAGGCACTACCCTCTTCTGAAAGAGGTTCAAAAAGCATATTTATAGTTTCAGCATTCTCATTAAAGGTCTTCTCATCAAGCGAACTAATCAGATAGTAGTTATCACTCACTCTATTCTCAAACTGACCAACTTCAATAAGAAACTCAATTCCCTTGCGATACATACTTCTCTCAAAGGACTCACATGAAATTCTACTACAAGATTGCCCAAAGTATCCTGCTAAGTACGCAAAATAGATTGATGGTCGAAAATCATAGGCTTCGTGATAAAAATTCAACTTGAGAGTGGGATATGCTTTCTGGACTCTCTCCATATCGCACACGCCAATTATCCGATGATGGCCATTAGTAGAATCATACGATTCCAAATATGAACTACAACCGATTAAAACCTCAGATGAGTCTAAAGATCCAACGTAAATCGTTGGATCTTTCTTACGACCTATTGCAACAAAGATTGAAGCTTTTAAGGGAAGAGGGGAAGAAGATCCTAACCGTGAAATTTCGGGATCAATGGCAAAAATCATTGATGCTCTTTCTCTTTAGTTTTCTCTACTCAAAGTGACTGGACGTGACTCCAGTTGGTTTACTCAGTTGTCTGCCAAGTCTAAATTGTTGGAATGATTCTCTTCAAAAAGTCTCCACCACGATCTTTTCGATAATTCTTCAAAATAAATTCAAATCAAGCTAACTTCTTAACATTAAACACTAATGATATCGATAGCTTACGTCTTGCTTCCTTTACCTCCGGCCTGAACATAACAGCAATCTTTAAACTAACTGGGATGTTCCATATATGGTCCAAATGTGTGAATATATTCTATATATAGAATCAGTCTCTAATAAGTTCTATATATAGACCGAAGAGTAGTATAATGGTTCATATGTGGAACATTAGTTCCGTAGGAGAGGTTATGAAAATATTCATCAAGTCAGAGATAGAAGCTAGAAGATTTGGATCAAACATCCAAGTTGCTCGCAAGAGAAGAAAAATGTCTTTAGTAGAGTTATCTACGAAGTCATCAGTATCTAAGACTGCTCTAGTTAGAATTGAGTCAGGGGATTGCAGCGTTGGCTTTGGAAAGATCCTAAATGTACTAGAAGCTCTAGGATTATTAAATGGTCTTTCTGAGTTTACCAATCCTGAGATAGATCGTGATCAAACAATAAAAGAGATAGTCGCGATGAGAGAGAGTCGATCTAAATCCAAGAGCAATGATAGAAATGTATCAACTAAGAAAAGTAACCTCGTAAGGTTTACATAGGAATTAGTATGCAAGAGTTTTGGGTATATCTATACATTGATAACAGGTATGTGAAGTGCGCGAGGCTGACAGCGTCAGAGGATGGGTTTGAGCTAGAGTATGAAAAATCATATTTAGAGATGGATACTCTAATTGATATCGATCCACAGAACCTACAGGCCCATCCTCGCAAGCATACTAATGAGGATTTGTTCGCATCAATTCTAGATAGTGCTCCTGACTATTGGGGGAGGCAACTGTTAAACAAAAAGTTCAACGTAGCTGAGATGAATGAGCTTGAATATGTTCTAGTTAATAACTTAGAACATGTTGGAGCTTTAGCCTTTTCAGGAATTGATGATAATGGGCCATTGCAGTTGACTGCAAAAGGCTGGAGACCTCATAAGAAATCTACTGTTGATATTGAAGAGATCATGGATCAGACAGAGATGATGATTAAAGATTTTGATGGTGCTAAGTTGAAAGAGTTATTTGAAGATGGTCCAACACTAGGTGGTGGTAAGCCTAAGGTCGCTCTAGTTAAGGATGGTAAGTATTACTTGGCCAAGTACGGTATATCACTAGATACATTACCAGAACAACAAATAGAGTATGCTGTTATGAAGATGGCCTCTGATATAGGTTTAAATGTTCCTGAGATAAAGATAGCTTCTCACAGGGGGCGAAATGTATTCATGATTGAAAGATTTGATAGAAAACTTGTAAATGGTGAATTGAAAAGACATCACTTTGTTAGTTCTTTATCTCTATGTAATTGGTACGTGGGTGATGCTAGAGAATGGAGTTATCCTGAGTTCTGTGAATTGATTATGAAAAGAAGCTCTAATAGTAAAGAAGATTTAAAAGAGTTGTTTAAGAGGATAGCTTTTAATATCGCTGTAAATAATGATGATGATCACCCACGTAATCATGGATTACTATGTAAGGATGGAGAGTGGAGGTTGTCTCCACTATATGATGTGTTCCCAAAAGCAACGATATCTTTGGAAACATTTAGATTGGCCATGACTGTTGGTGATTATCATAGAGAAGGTTCAAAGAGAAATCTAATGTCGGCGATTAAGTACTTTGATCTAGATGAAACAGAAGCTGGAAACATTATTGATAGTATTAATGATTTTG
>JAGLCH010000393.1 GCA_023146355.1 Bacteriovoracaceae bacterium
TGGTGATGATGGTGGTGCAACAGTGCAATATATTGAAACTTCAGTACCTGAGTTTATTTCCGAGTGTAATCGAATGCTAGGGAGCAAATCTAACTGGGAAGGCATTATTTCAACTGCCAGAGGTCAGGGAGATATTGCAGCAAAGTTCAAGAAACATCTCGATGAAAAATTTGAAGAAATTAAGGCCAATATCGATGAAGGTGATGAAGAAGAGAAGAAAAATAAAATTGCTGATGAAATGACTCCAATAGTTGAGATGGCCGCGAAGTGTACTGGCTTTATCTATGTTATCTCATTCCGTGATGTTGGTGATACTGAGCAGATGGCAAAGGCCCGTATCAAGAAAAGTGGTGATAGGAAAATTCGTTGTGAGAATACAGGCATCCAGGCAATCGACTATGATAGATGTAGTGATGCTATTGATGCGTACGACATTGCTGCGGTTGCAGAAATGGGGATGCAAGCATATCAACAGATTGACTATGCAAGCACAACCTCCACTGCAAACCAAGAATATATGAATGATGTCAACAATCCTGTAGGTGCCCTTGTCGCCCAAAAGAAAGGGATAGAAAAACAAGCTGAGATTGCAAATACCCAAGCTGGTTTACACACAGCAAAAGCTGGCTCAATGTGGTACCAGCTCTCAGAAATGCCTAGCATTGAAGACCTTAACACTCACTGCAAGGGGTTAATAAAAAACTCCGAAGCAACGATATCTGGAAAGAAAGGCTGGAATGAAAATTATGGCGTCCAAATGGCAGCAGGCTATGATCCAGTTCACCTCTGTACAAACGTTCTTAATAGTACAGTAAACTTTCTCCCAAATGCTGGAGCTCAAGACCAAATGAAGCGGGCGATTGCAGGTGATACAGCATTAGCAGTTGTAAAGGTTGCAGAAGGCGCCCTACTCAATAATCAAGCAAGCAAGCTAAATGATGCCGTTGATTCAGTTCATAGTTTTGATCCCTCAGAAATAGGATACGCAAATGCAGTGACTGATCCCTGCTTAGCAGACCCCAGTGCAGAGGGCTGTATGCCAATTCTAGATGAGAGCGTAGACTTTGCTAACAATGGATTCAGCGTTGGCGGTGGCTGGGGTGGTTCAAACTCCACAGGGGCCAACTCAGATAGAGATGAAAACTTTGACCCAACAGCCGGAGAGGGAGATCCTTCTTTTAATGATCCAACTTCTTCAATGGGAGTAGCAGTCGCAAATAATTCAAGTAAAGGCGGATTTGCTGGAAGACCTCCAGGAGCTGCCGGAGTTAAGTCTTCTGGTGGCGCAAGCATCGGCAGCGGTGGCGGCGGTGGCGGCGGAGCTGGCTCTGCATCAGCACCTGGCGGTAGTGGAAGCGGCGGTCGCCGTGGTGCAATGGGAGGACCCGAAGGAAAACTGGCAAAAGCGAGTTATGCTGGAGGAGCAAGTGGAGTTGGATATGCCGGTGGAAGTCGTTCAAAGACTAGCTCAAAGAAAAAGAGCTCAAATCCATTTGGTAGTCTCTTTAATAAAAATAAAAAAGGTGAAAAATCTAGCGATGTGATGAACTTTAGAGGAGTTGCTTCAAAAAAGCAGATCGGGACTAAAGACGGTCGAGGGTTATTTGAAATGATCTCATCTAGATACAAGTCAGTAGACAAAAGAGACAAGCTGCTAAAATATAAAACAATTCAAAGCAAATAATTGTCAAAATGGCCCTTTTAGGGCCCTTTTTTTTGGTGCCAAAATACCTCTAGTGCTATTTAAAATCTCCCATCCTTACTATTTCCAATACGTTACAATAGAATCCTAATGGCACATTAATTGTATCTATAGTTTTAACTAATGGGCTTGTCACACGATAACTCATCACATAAGATGCCGACACTCCTAACAACCCAATGAGAACAAAGCACATGGATAAGAACATTACCAATGCATTGATTGGCGAATTACACTCAGCATCCTCCTATATGGAGAGGATCCTTCATGCTGTGATGGACATCACTCCCTACGGAAACACCAAAGAAATTAAAGAACTAATTTCGATAACATACTTCGAAGTCATGAGTTCCATAGAAATAGGGATGATCAGAGAAGAGTTTGTAGGAAAAGGATCTTTTAATTACTCATCACGCGAGCTTCGCACTAAGCTTCAGGGTACTGCAAAATTTTTTGAAAATATATTAAAACTCGATTTCAACCAAGAGGCAACATCCTCAATCGTAGTTGAGTTTATCAATACAATCTATGAAAATGCCTTCAAATTACATTTATTATGTTTTGAGAAAAGTGGAATTGAAATTCAATACCCTCGAATGAATGTTATTGAGATGGAAGAGATTGAACAGGCCGACCTAGAAAAGAGCTTCTTTAAGTTTTTCCTCCCTATTGAAAAGCTTATGATGCTTGGGGAAGAAAATGGAATAATTCACTCTTTGGCACTTGAAAGAGATAAAAAATATGATGACCTTCTCCAAAAGGGTCATAAGGCCATCTACAATAAGGTTAACGATGAAGCATTAACCTACTTTGAAAAAGCTAGAAGCCTAAGTGATACAGCTGAAGTTCTGACACTAATTGGTTGGTGTCACTCACTAAAAAAGGATTGGGAACAAGCAAAGGCAATGTGCCTCAAAGCAATTCAAAAAGATCCTGATTATGGGCCTCCCTACAATGACCTTGGAAACTACCTACTCTCCGAGGGGCAGGTAAATGAATCACTAAAGTGGTTTGAGCTGGCAAAGAAAGCAACTCAATATCAAAATAGAGAATACCCCTATATCAATGCAGGCAGGGCCTATATTGCCAAAAAAGAGTACGATAAGGCACTCGAAGAGTTTTCTAAAGCTCTTACTATCGCTCCATACCATGATGAACTTCATGAAACAGTGCTTAACTTGAGAAAAGGACTTGAAAAGGGAAATGATATCTTTGATAATTTAGGTGAAGAGCTTAATGATCAAGGTGACAATATCCCGACGCCTTAAAATCAAGGAGAATACATTGTCCATTCACTGCACAGACCTAGATAGATACCTAAGAGATCTTTTAATTCCCAGTTTCATGAATGACTACGGACCAAATGGTCTTCAAATTGAGGGGAAAGATAACATCTCTAAAATAGCTTTTGCAGTTACTGCATCTGCAGATGCAATTAATAAAGCTGTTGAGATGAAGGCCGATGCATTAATTGTTCACCACGGACTTTTTTGGAATTTCCACGGGGTAAGAACACTAACAGGACCATTTGGAAGAAGAGTACTCCCACTAGCAAAAAATGAAATCAACCTCTATAGCTACCACCTTCCCCTAGATGGACACCCTGAAATAGGAAATGCTAAAATTATTGCAGATAAACTGGCCATGACCGACCTTGAACCCTTTGGTGAATACAAAAGAACAGTGACTGGAATTTGTGGAAAACTCAGTGAGAAACTAACTCCAGCAGAGCTACGATTGAAACTCGAAAAAATCCTCGGCCACAACGTGACAGTTGCAACCCCTGATGAAAAGTATAAAATTAGTCGTGTTGGAATTATAACTGGTGGTGCAAATTCAAACTGGCAGGATGCATATAACAAAAGACTCGATGCCTATATCACTGGTGAAATGAGTGAGCACGATTGGCATGAAAGCAAAGAATGTGGCATCCATATGTTTGCAGGGGGTCATAATGCTACTGAGCAATTCGGTATTCAAGCATTAATGGAGAGAGTTAAATCTAGATTTGATGTTGAGTGTAAATTCATCCCGTCAGAGAACCCGGCCTAATAAGCGCTATCAACAAATGTCTTAGTATAAATTGACGATACTTAATAGATCGAACTACACTTATAGAGGTGAACAACTTCATAGGTTAATATGCTTAAACCCTTTAACAATAGACATTTCACGCCTCTTCTTTACCTGATTTTGACTGTACTAGTATCCAATGTTGCGGTTACTCACGCTTTCGCGGGGCAAAGCTATAACCTAAAAGATCTCACTATCTTGGCAAATGAAAGTAACTTTAAAGAATATATAGATCACGCCCTAGACATTAGACCAAGCGAAAGGTCACCTCAGTGGGCGAAGATGACTAGAAAGATGTCCTATCTCTATATCGAAAACAAGCGAAAACATAGACAATATGATGAGGAAAGCTATCGTAGAGTAGAATCACTCTATGAAATCCCAGTCTTACGATCAGACGAGCGCTTCACACAAAAGCGTGAAAGATATGCTGTAGAATACCTAAGTCGCTGCTTCGAGAAACGCGAAAGCACCAAATGCATACAACGACTAGATGTCTTTTGGAATGAGATATCTAAAAGTATTAATCAATCAGACATAGGTGTGGAGTTAGCGAGAATAGTAAAAAAAAAATTTCCTCAAAAAAATATATGGAAATATCTATCTCCCGCGACAACCGGCCAGCTATCTGAATTTCATTGTAAAAGAGCTGAAGTTAGAAGTGAGCTTTTCAAGAAGGTCTCCTTGGAATTAAGGAAGCTTCCTATCAATAAAGTATTGCGACTAAAACTCAACTCTATAGCAAATGATAAGTGTTGGAATCTTATTTTACCGGAACTAGGAACTGCCCTTTTATCTTCAACCCCCAGTGCATCGTTCTCTGCATATCGAGTCCTCAATCTAAAAGGCAAATTGTCAGAGCTAGATAGAACCACTTACCTCTTCTCCTACATTCTCAACGGTCCAATTGTTGGAGAAACTTTTAATGAGGCATGGAAGGCGATTGAGGCCCTTGGGGTTAACTACAAATTGAGAAGAAGAGTATTAGTAAAAATCATGTCTCAGGATTATATCCAAGACGAGCTTTTTAATACTCCCGATAAGAAGACACGTGATGTGCTAATTGATTTGATAAATAAAAATGTACCTGAGTTCTTAGACCAGTATGCACGGACCTGTCTGGACTACCTTGAAGGAAAAAAGTCTTTTCCTCGAGGTAACCCAACTAAACACTGTCGTACATTTTTCAAATTTTCCAAAAAAAAACCATGGCCGGCCCATGGTTTAAAAAGTCGCTATAAAAGTCTTCCAAAGTATTAACTAAATGCTCTTTACCCACTCAACAATAAGACCACGCTCGCCAAGTTTACGATCAGTCTTTTTATAACCATGGCTTTCGTTTAAAGAATACATTCTAAAATTATCAATACGACAGTAGTGAATAACTTGAGCTGTCTTTAGCTCTTTTGCTTGCTCTTCAAAGAATTCTTTAATCTGATGAGAATAACCACTTCCCTGAGAAGTCATCTTGATTGCAGTATTTTTTGTAAGCAATTTTTTATTATCAACTCGTAAAAAACAAGCAGCAATAATTTCGCTGTTTAGATATGCTGCGAATAGCTGCCATCCCTCTTTAACTTCATGCTTAATCTCATCAAGAGTCCATTTAAAGTCAGGAGAATCAGAAAATGCGTCAATATTATAATCAAAGATATTTTTAAAATCTTGCTCTTTAGATGCTTTTACAAATTTGAGTTCCATTCTTTAGCCTTCCTAGAAATACTGCTTTATAATTGATTCTGATTGTATCATGATTTTAGCAGAGAATTTAATTTAGGGGAATTAATGAATGTAGGAAAAAACCGCTATATTTTTTTAGACCAGCTAAGAGGCATATCAATTGTGCTTATGGTCATATTTCACTTTGCCTACGACCTGAACTATTTCAACTTTGTAGAAATAGACTTTTTTAAAGATAAATTTTGGTTTTATTTCCCTAGACTCATCACCTTTATGTTTCTCACTTGCGTTGGAATTTCCATCGCAATTGTGCACAGAAAAAAACTAAAATGGAGAAAGGCGATAAAGCGCTTTTTGATACTCGCTAGCTGGGGATTAATTATCTCAGGATTAACTTACTTGGCCTTCCCCTCAAGGTGGATATACTTTGGTATACTTCATTGCATAGCCCTTTCGTCAGTGGCGGCAATTATCTTTATTAAAGTACCTGTTATAGCAGGATTGGTCGGACTAAGCGCAGTCATACTAGATATATTTTTTGGAATTGGACTTCCTTGGATAGACCTTCCTCGCCCAGCATTAGATTACATACCATTTTTCCCATGGTTTGGAGCAGTGCTGTTTGGTCTATTTCTCCACCGAATAGATTTTCATACGCTAAAGACTGACATTTTGCCAATTTCTCCCCTTGCATATCTAGGCAAACACTCTCTACTGATCTATCTTATCCACCAACCCCTTCTTTTTGGTCTAGTAGGTGGAGCTTTCTATTTAAAAAACAATTGGCCATTCTAGGAGCTAACATTGAGCACATTAATTAAACACGATGGAATTGTAGATAAAGTAAAAGATGGTGTAGTTATAGTTTCGATTAATGCTAAAAGTGCGTGCTCCGGCTGTCATGCGAAAGGTGCCTGTGGCGGAATGGATTGCCTAGATAAAGAGGTAGAGGTGTTAACAAAAGACAGCTACTCAGTGGGAGAACAAGTTCGAGTATGCATCTCCACTGCTGTAGGATTTAAAGCGCTATTTTGGGGCTACTTGCTCCCATTTCTGCTCTTAATCGGTGTCATTATTACAGCAGTAATGTCAAAGATGTCAGAGGATATTGCCGCGATTTTAGGCCTAAGCGCTACGGCCTTTTACTATTTATTACTCTATCCTATGCGCCATAAACTGAGCAAACAATTTCGCTTTGAAATCGAACGAGCTTAGCACCAAACTCCCCATTGCTACAGCGCCCTATCGATCAAAAAATATCGAACGCTTTTGTTAACTATCCCTTTTCAAGTGACAGTTTTTTTGCCAAAATGCTAGAGATTAATTAATTAAAATTCATTGGATGACTCATGGAAAATCTAATATTAAATTCAGTGCTCTCATTGGGCGCTACTGGTCTAATTGCTGCTAGTATTCTATTTCTTGCGGCAAAGAAATTTAAAGTTCACGAAGATCCACGCATCGATCAAATTGATGAAATACTTCCCGCAGCAAACTGCGGAGGCTGTGGCCTAGCTGGCTGTCGTCAATTTGCTGAGGCCTGCACTAAGGCCGACGACCTAGATCAGCTATCATGTCCAGTTGGTGGCAGTGACTTAATGCAAGAAATTGGAATACTTTTAGGCGTTGAGGTTGAAGCAAAAGATAGAGAAATTGCTGTTTTAAAATGTAATGGCTCAAAACAAAATGCACCTGCCAAGGTTAGGTATGATGGTGCTGCCAGCTGCAAATCTGCCCATTCATTGTATGCTGGTGAAAGTGGATGTTCATTTGGATGCTTAGGGCTAGGAGATTGTGCTGTAGTATGTTCATTTGATGCTCTCTATATCGATGAAGAAACAGGCCTCCCTGTGGTCATTGATGAGAAATGTACGGCATGTGGAGCTTGTGTAAAAGCTTGCCCAAGATTTTTATTTGAATTGAGACCAGAAGGTCCAAATGGTCAACGTGTATACGTAGCATGCATGAATACAGAAAAGGGAGCAGCTGCTCGTAAAAACTGTAAAGTTGCATGCATCGGTTGTACCAAGTGCACTAAGGTGACCGAATCCGAGTCTGTGACTATTAAAAATTTCCTTTCATATATCGATACCAAGGTTGATTCGGTTAAGGATGGAGCAGAGCTTATTGCTTGTTGTCCTACCAAGGCAATCATTGGCAATAAAATCGAAGCGAATAAAGACGAAGCTTAACTTTTAAGCACGGGATAAATTATGAAGTTAAAACAATTTAAAATTGGTGGGGTCCACCCTAAAGAAAATAAGCTTTCAAGCGCTCAAGCAACAATTGCTTTACCTCAAGATGCCACAGTTACAATACATCTAGGGCAACACCTTGGTGCACCTGCAACACCTATTGTAAAAAAAGGAGATGCTGTAAAGGTTGGAACCAAGATTGCGGAACCTTCTGGATTTATCTCTGCAAATATTCACTCTTCTGTATCAGGAACTGTCGATAAAATTGATGATGTCGTTGATGCCAGCGGATATAAGAGAAAAGCTGTTTTAATCAAAGTTGACGGTGATGAGTGGGAAGAAAATATTGATCGAACAGGTGATCTATCAAAAACGATTACACTTTCAAAAGAAGAAATTATTGAAAGAGTTAAAGAATGTGGAATTGTTGGTCTTGGTGGAGCGACTTTCCCAACTCATGTAAAACTTATGGTGCCCGCAGGCAAGACTGCGGAAACAATTGTTGTAAATGCTGTTGAGTGTGAGCCATACCTGACATCTGATCATAGAGTGATGCTTGAGAAAACCCATGAAATTATGATTGGCTGTCAAATTGTAATGAAAGCAACGAGTGCTCCAAAAACAATTATTGGAATTGAGGCAAATAAGCCCGACGCAATTAAGCTAATGAGCTCAATTGCAAAAGAATACAGTGGAATTGAGATTGCTCCTTTAAAGGTTCAATACCCTCAAGGCGGAGAGAAACAGTTGCTCAATGCCATTTTAGGGAAAGATGTTCCTCCAGGAAAACTACCAATTGAACTTGGTGCTGTAGTAATCAATGTTGGAACAGTTGCAGCGATATATGAAGCAGTTCAAAAGAATAAGCCTCTTTTTGAGAGAGTCATTACAGTAACGGGAAAAGATATTTCAAAACCATCTAACTTCCTTGTAAGAGTTGGTACCTCTATTTCAAGTATTATCGAAGCAGCTGGTGGAATTCCAGAAAGTACGGGTAAAATAATCAATGGCGGCCCAATGATGGGTAAGTCGCTGACTACACCGAATGCAGCTGCAACAAAAGGTACCTCTGGGATTCTTCTTATGACCGAATCTGATGCAATAAGAAAGGAAGAGCAAAACTGTATTCGGTGCGGAAAATGTATTACAGCTTGTGCAATGGGATTGGAGCCACACCTACTATCTAAAATGGCAAGAATTGGGAAACATGAAGAACTCGAGAAGGAGTTCATCATGGATTGCATTGAATGTGGTTCTTGCAGCTACATTTGCCCATCAAGTCGCCCTCTACTAGATTACATAAGAGTAGGAAAAGCAGAAACAGGAAAACTCATTAGAGAAAGGAATAAATAACACATGAAATTATTAACAATCTCGCCTTCACCACATATTCAGAGTAACGAGTCGACTCAAAGAATTATGCTTGATGTTCTCATTGCGTTAGTTCCAGCATTTATTATTTCCATCCTATTTTTTGGTCTTGGAGCTTTAAAAGTCGTACTGACTGCAGCAATTGCATGCGTTCTCTTTGAGGCACTCATTCAAAAGTTTTTGTTAAAAACAAAAATTCAAGTTATGGATGGCTCCGCACTTTTAACAGGAGTACTTCTCGCATTTAACCTTCCTGCTGGTTACCCAATATGGATGACACTTGTAGGATCACTCGTTGCTGTTGGTATTGCAAAGCTTAGCTTTGGAGGCCTTGGTCAAAACCCTTTCAATCCGGCCTTGGTTGGACGAGTATTTCTTCTCATCTCATTTCCAGTAGCTACAACGCTTTGGCCTAAGCCTGCACTACTCCAACTTGCAACTGACGGAACAACAGGAGCAACTATTCTTGGACTGCTTAAAGAGGGAGTTTCTGCTGGAGTTCCTGTAAGTCAAATACTTGGAACAACAGGCCTAACTGACTTATTTATGGGTCAAATGGGCGGATCTCTAGGAGAAATCTCAACACTGGCACTACTTCTTGGTGGCGTATACCTCTTATATCGAAGAGTCATTACTTGGCATATTCCTCTTTCATTTTTACTTTCAGTATTTGTTCTATCAGGCATTTTTTGGATGGTTAATCCTGAGATGTATGCCCCTCCATTCTTTCACCTCGTAACTGGTGGCGTAATGCTTGGTGCCCTTTTTATGGCAACAGATATGGTTACCTCACCAATGTCGAACTCTGGTCAAATACTTTTTGGTATTGGATGTGGAATTCTAACTATTTTAATCAGGGTATTTGGTGTTTACCCAGAGGGTGTTTCATTTGCCATTCTTATTATGAACGCTGTAGTCCCTCTGATTGATAAATTCCTTAAACCTAAAAGATACGGTAGATAGTCATGGCCCCAAAAAAACTAGAGTCCACATTTATCAATATGACCATAGTACTAACCTGTGTTGCAGTCGTATCTGCATTTAGCCTTGGATTTGTCTATAGTAAGACTAAAGCTAGGATTCAATATGCTAAAGAACAGAAAAAGCTCAGCGC
The DNA here is from genome assembly GCA_023146355.1 of Bacteriovoracaceae bacterium. Taxonomy (GTDB): domain Bacteria; phylum Bdellovibrionota; class Bacteriovoracia; order Bacteriovoracales; family Bacteriovoracaceae; genus JAGLCH01. The sequence continues at coordinate 10,136 of JAGLCH010000393.1, forward strand.
AATAAAAGATGTTATCCTACCTGGCTTTGACAATAGACCAGATAAAAAAGTCATTCTAGTTTCAGATGAGTATGGGGTTAAACTTAACGCTTACGTTGCGATGAAAGGCCAAAAGGTAACTTCTTATGCAATTAAAACCTACACAAAGCAGGCCTTCAGTGGTGAGATGTGGCTTATGGTTGGAATCACAGCGGACGGAAAAATCAATAAGATTAAAACATTAGAGCAAAAAGAAACTCCAGGTCTTGGAACAAAAATCACAGAAATGAAGTTTAAGGGACAATTTTTCGGAAAAGACCCGGCGAACTTTAATATCAAGGTAAAAAAAGATGGTGGAGATGTTGATTCCATTACAGCAGCTACAGTCACTTCCCGTGCATATAGTGATGCTGTGGGCCGAGCCTATAATGCATTCTTAAAAATCAAAACAACACAAGAGTAGGAAATAATATGAGCAACTGGAAAACATTTACTAAAGGTTTATTTAAGGACAATCCTGTCTTTGTCATGCTTCTCGGAATGTGTCCCGTACTTGGGGTTACAACTTCTGCAATGAATGGCCTTGGAATGGGACTAGCAACAACATTTGTTCTCACCTTATCGAACGTTGTTATTTCTCTGATAAAAAATCTCATCCCAGACAAAGTTAGAATTCCTGCATTCATTGTAGTTATTGCCTCGTTTGTAACAATTGTTGACCTTTGCATGGCAGGGTATTTACCTGGATTACATTCTCAACTTGGACTATTCATCCCACTAATTGTAGTAAACTGTATTGTGCTTGGTAGAGCAGAGTCATTTGCTTCAAAGAATAAAACTATCCCAGCTCTTTTTGATGGGCTAGGAATGGGTCTTGGCTTCACAATCGCACTAGTTGCTCTTGGTGGAGTAAGAGAGATTCTTGGAAGTGGTAGTATTTTTGATTTTAAGTTTGTTTCAGATAATGCTTCAACATTACTCATCTTTGTAATGCCACCAGGTGCCTTTATTGCCCTTGGCTATATCATTGCAATTACAAATAAATTGAATAAGAAAGCATAGGACATAGAAAATGGAATATATACTAATCGTTATTGGCGCTATTTTTGTAAATAATATTGTTCTGTCCCAGTTTCTTGGGATCTGCCCCTTCCTTGGTGTTTCAAACAAGACAACCACGGCAATAGGGATGGGGGGAGCTGTACTCTTTGTAATGACACTCGCAACAGTTGTTACATTTTTACTTTACCACTATGTGCTAGTTCCCTTTGAAATAACTTACATGCAAACAGTAACCTTTATCTTAGTAATTGCATCACTGGTTCAACTGGTAGAAATTGTTCTAAAAAAAGTAGCACCTCCACTCTACCAAGCGCTTGGAATTTTTCTTCCATTGATTACAACAAACTGTGCAGTACTTGGAGTTGCGATCTTAGTTATTCAGAATGAGTTTACACTTCTTCAAGGCATCACATTTGCAATAGCTCACTCACTGGGCTTCACACTTGCACTTGTACTATTTGCAGGGCTTAGAGAACGTCTCGACCTTGCAGATGTACCTGCAGGAATGAAAGGAATTCCTCTTGCGATGGTGACTGCTGGACTTCTTGCTCTTGCCTTTATGGGATTTGCTGGACTAGTCTAATACGACAAAAGTGGTAAAGGCCCATCAAAATATTGGGCCTTTTTTATTTTTTGAAGCCGAATGAATCGGACTCGCCCCCTGAGCTTTCCGACTCTGCAGACTTTGATACTTCACCTGAAGAGCTCCGCTCAACTCCTTTAATATTATCAATCTTTTCTTTAATCCTCTGCTCTGCTTCTTTTTGCTGTGCACCAGCTTCTTTATTGACTACATCTTGCTGGGCCTTTTTATTAAGATCCTGAAATGCTTCTAATTCTTTTTCTTCTGCCTCTGTTACTGATTTAGTAAAAACTTCATTGATACGTTGTCGGAGAATTTTCTTATCATTCTCACCTGTAGCATTAATCAGGCCATA
>JAGLCH010000394.1 GCA_023146355.1 Bacteriovoracaceae bacterium
CAGTTTTATTAAGCAGTCGGGAGAGGTGTTAGGCCAATTAACATATGACCTAAGGAAAAAACACATAGCATATAGTGCGCGACTGGATAATTTACGGCTGAATGATATTGCAATGTATCGATTATTCAACTTTGGGTACGATGGCCGCTTAAGTGGAAGCTTTAAAGGGGATGGTAATATCCACTCTTTAATCACACAAAGTAAGCTAAAAGTTACAAAGGGCAATATCTTTAACCGAGCAATGAGAGACTCTAGCCTCGTTGTCTATACTGATAAAAATGACGTGTTTATAAATGGTGCCTTAATCGGGAATATATTGAGTCTAGATTCATACGTAAATTTAGATATGTCGAAACAGAGTAAGAAGTCGTATCTGAATGCATCTATTAATTCTACTGATGTGAAAATTTTGACGGGCTTTATTTCGGAGCATAACTCCCTTGATTCTAGTATTAAAGGTCGCATTAGTGCAAACTTAGAATCTACCTTTTCCTTAGACGACTGGAGTGATCTTAATCTATTATTTCAGTTCGATGAGTTTGCATTTAGGCGTGAGAATATTAAGCTACGTATGAACCCAATAAAGCGAAATGTCATTGTAAAAAATGGTGAAATAAAACATTGGGATGTACTTTTAAAGGGACCTCAGGGAAATATCTATAGTCGTGCCGCTGGTAACTTAGATCGAGACTTTAAAATAGAAAGTGGATTTGTTGTCGACTCTAGTATTATGGAAATGTTTCTTCCGGTCATTCAGAAAAGCACAGGCCTTTTTTCTGGCCGCTGGCTCTTGATGTCTAAAAAGGAAAAAATAATTTCTCATCTAGAAACCACAGGTGAAAATATCTATCTTAAGTTAAAAGTTCTTCCTGACTCGTTTGAGAAGGTAGATTTTGCAATTGCGATTGAAAACGATGAGTTCTTTCTGCAAAAATTGAATGGAAGGTTTGGGCAAGGAAGTATTTCTGCCGATGGAAATATAAGCTTGAAGCTACCGTACCCAAAGATCGACCTAGCTTTTAGTATTGATCAATCTCGACTTACATTTTTTAATAATTCGAGTGTTGTAGTATCAGGTGATGTTAAATTGCAAGGTGATCGAGTCCCATATAATGTTAGAGGAGACATTGCACTTTTATATGGCGAGCTACTTGATGAATTTTCGGAGTACGATTTTGGCGATGATAATAGTGTTGATAATAAGTATATCCCCAAGGCAATTGATGTTCAGCACATAAACTTTTTTAATTACAACTTAGGCGTAAGGACATTTACTCCTATCTTAATGCGTAATCAAATGACTGACATTCAATTCTCTGGTGCCGTTGTGGTTGGGGGTACCTACCAGGCCCCCGAAATAAAAGGGCAGATGTCTACTATTGTTGGGGAAAGTCGCTTTATGTTCAAAGGGCATGAGTTTGAACTGCAAGATGGAATTCTTGTACTTGATAATGATATTATTAACAAGGTACCAAGTATAAGTGTTTCCGCAACTAGTCGTATTCAAAACTATGATGTGAAAGTTGATGTGTCTGGAAAAATAGATGACTTTGATGTAAAACTTTCATCAGAGCCCTCTCTTTCGCCTCAAGATATTTTATCCTTACTCACACTAGGGATCACATCTGATATTTCAAAAAAACTGGATGACAATGATCGGGAGTCAATTACATCGCTTGGACTTGGAAGTTTGATTGTCGATCAGTTTAAACTTAATCGTGGACTTGATTCATCTCTTGGTCTGAAGCTGAGTGTTCTTCCTGCATTTGGTCAGACTGATGAAAGCTTATTGCATGGTCGGAAAAGTGGAAGTTCTGCTTCGACAAAAATCAAATCGGCAACCAAGGTGAAAGTTCAAACAAAAATTAAGGATCATGTTGATCTATCTTTTTCCAGTACCCTCGGAGGATCAATGAAGCAGAAGCAAGAGATCAACCTAAACTATAATCTTGACCCGAATTCATCTCTTCAGTTAATTTATGAAACCGAGCAATCATCTAGTGAAACAGACGAGTCTATAAACTCAATGGGTATAGATTATATTTTTAGGAAAACGTTTAAGTAATGAAATTCATGCTACTCATCATATTCAGTATTTTATCCTCAAACGCTTTTGCGCTGGCGGTTAATCGTGTTGATGTGGTGTGTGAAAAGAGTATAAAGTGCAGTGAGTTTTCCGCATCGTTGCAGCAACTGTCTAATAATGATTATGATTTAAGCGAGCTTGATGCCGCGATAAAAACATTTCTTTTCAGCGATGGCCTTAAGTCACTGAGCTACGAAATTCTCAAGGGGAAATCTAACTCTCATGTACTTAAGATCTATGCGTCATTCTTCTCGCTGATTGATCGAATAACCATGACTGGAATTGATGCAAAAATAACTCCGTCAGTTCTTAAATTGTTGCCTTTTCACATGGGAGACTATTATCAAGAGTCTAGCCGAACCCAGGCAGTAGAAATCATTAAGTCTTTTCTGGCCCGAAGAGGACACACTGATGTCAGTGTTTCACTTCGTGTTTCCACTGTTGGAAATAAGATATCTCTGTCTTTTTCTGTTACCCTTGATCGTGCTATGCCTGTTAGGGAAGTCAAAATTCTCTCGCCCAATACTCAGCTCCGCCGTTTACTATCATTGAGGTTTTCTAATTTAGTTGGAAGGCCTTGGGATCGTATAGAATTTAAAAAGCTACAAGATCAGCTCGAACGTGAATATTTCGATCAAGGATACTTCTTTTCTCGTTTTATTAGCCTAAGGCCAGAAGTTGTAGATGGTCAGGTCGTTCTGCGCGTTCAGGTAGAACTTGGGCGACGATATCATTATTCGTTTCAGGGCGCCGACACCTTTACGCGGCAGGAATTGGCAACGCGTTTAAAACAAATCGTAAAAAAACAGCTCGGACGTTTTGAAGAGAGAGAGCTAACGGCAACCATTGTTAAAATGTACGAGGATAAGGGAATCTTTGGAACGGATATTAAGCTGAGGACTCAGCTGGGTCTGACTAAGTTTGGCATCCCTTTTACTAATCTTTATTTTTCGATTTCTGAGGGACGAAAAACCTCGGTCGAGGAAATTGTTTTCGTAGGTAATGAAGCATTTAGCTTTGATGAGCTAACAGAGCTTTATTATCAAGAACCCAGTGTAATTGCGGGTAGAGGGTATCTCGATAATAATTATCTCAAGCGATATACTACTTTAGTAAAGAAAATGTATCTCGAGCAAGGGTTTGTGTTCATCTATGTATCTGACCCTAAAATTAGAATAAAAAATAATGAAGCTTATATTGAAATTGAAATTCGGGAGGGACAGCAATGTAAGTTAGTTGATATTCAAGTTAATAATACAACACCTCGCCTAAAAGAAGGCATCATTAATAATTTGATTAATAAGGTTGGGAAAAATCTCAACGTTCTTGTTCTTCCGGATGATCTAACCGGAGCAGTAAAGTATGTTCGAAATAAGGGTTATTACTTTTCGACAATTAAAAATATTAATAAAAAAAATATTCTAAAATACTCCGAAGACTTTTCTGAGGCAACTTTAATTCTCGACTTCTCGATAGAAAAAAAAGCAATACTCAATTCAGTCGTTGTATCAGGCAACAAACAAACTCGCAGTAAAGTGCTGAAAAGAGAAATTGGCATAGAGCGAGGAAGTATTATAACTCCGAAAGATATTGATCGAATCTGGGATAAACTCACAAGTCTTGGATTATTTTCAAAGGTTGAGATCTCTCCCTTCGTGACGAATAAAGATACTGATGATGATTACTATAATGTTAATCTACTTATTCAGGTCACGGAAACCGACTCTCGGGTTTTGGAGCTTTCTCCAGGTTTTAGAACCGACCTTGGAGCGAAGGTCTCGGGCTTTTATTCTGATAATAATCTTTCGGGAATGAATCGCTCTGCTTCAGTCAAAATACAGGTTAATCGTAAATTAAATCAAGATGGAATTGAAAGTGAGCGAGCAGAAGAAAATCCTGGAATGTTTGAGGGTGAAGTCACTCTTTCCTATCTTGAGCCGTATCTACTTAAGATTCCCTTGGAATTCAGCCCGGAGGTATCTGGCGGGAGAAAGCGATATTATAGTTTTGACGCCGATATTCTCGCAGTATCATTTGGATTATCGAAAGACTTTAATAAGCATTTTAGCAGTTCGATTAAGTATCAATATGAAGATATAAACCAGTACAATGCAACTGATACAATTGATAACGGGTATTTTCAGATCGGCGGCTTAACAACTTCTGTGACAATGGATTATACTGACCAAAAAATTCCTTCTCGGAAAGGAGCCTGGTTTGGTCTGTCGCTAGAATATGCAAATCCTCAGCTTGGATCTATGGACACAGGTGATCTTGAAGTTAATTTTGTGAAGGTGATCAGCAGAAATAAGTTCTACATTCCTTATAAAAAATGGGTTCTGGCATCATCTTTTTCACTAGGCATGCAAAGCAACCTTGCAGGGGAAGATGACTTCATTCCTAGCATTAAGGTCTTTAGATTGAGTGGAGTGGACTCGGTTCGCGGATATGATAATAGTGAAATTAATAGAGTTGAGTCTGGCGATGAAATTAGTGAGATTATTATTAATGATCGTGCATTTTTTACCAATATAAAGGTTGAGCCTCGCTTCTACATGTCAGATAGTACAATATTCGGTCTTTTCCTTGATGCGGGAAATGTTACAATAAACAAAATTGACTTTGGTACGCTACGCTATGCTGCGGGAGTAACCTTAAAATATCTGACTCCAGTGGGAACGATTGACTTCGACTATGGGGTTAAGATCGGAAGAAAAAAGAATGAAGGCCTAGGCAAATTTCATTTATCTATTGGATTCTTTTAGGTTAAATATTGCCCCCTGTCGATCAATTGGCCTTATTAAGATAATATTCCGCTTGACGACAAGATGTTTTATCCCGTATAAGGACATAGATTATTGTGTTTTGTTGTAAAACAGAATGTAAAAAAAGTTCGGAAGGTAGTTATGTATACGCAAAAATCATTTGTATTAAAGCCAGCAGATTCTGATAAGAAATGGTATGTTATTGATGCCACAGATAAAATCGTTGGTAGAGTTGCTACAGAGATCGCTAATCTTTTAAGAGGAAAAAACAATCCAATGTTTACTCCTCATACAGATTCAGGGGACTTCGTAGTTGTAGTTAATGCTGAAAAAATCAAATTTACTGGTAAAAAGCTAACGGATAAGAAGTACTACTCACACAGCAAACATGTTGGTGGTCTTAAGGTTCGTACTGCTGGTGAAATTCTTGAAAAACACCCAACACGTATTCTTATGAGTGCTGTAAAAGGGATGCTTCCAAAGACTTCACTTGGTAGAAAGCAGCTTACAAAGTTTAAGGTTTTTGCAGGACCAGAGCATGAACATGCAGCTCAGAATCCTGTGGCATTTGAGATTAAGTAATTGTTAATGAGGAAGTAGCAATGGCAACAAAAGGTAAGACCTACGATATGCACGCAGTTGGAAGAAGAAAAACTTCAATCGCTCGTATTTATGTAAAAAGTGGTAATGGAACAATTTCTGTAAATAAAAGAGAAATTAAGGACTATTTCCCAAAAGCAACAAGTAGATACATTATAAATCAGCCTGTTAATCTTTTAAAGATTGCTGATAAGTATGATATCGCGGTCAACGTTAAGGGTGGCGGAACAACTGGGCAAGCCGGTGCGATTAGATTAGCAATCGCCAGAGCTCTTCTCAAGCTTGATCCAACGATTAGACCAGAGCTTAAGAAAGCTGGATTTCTAACTCGTGATGCTCGTAAAGTTGAGAGAAAGAAATACGGTCTTGCAGGCGCAAGAAAGTCTTTCCAATTTTCAAAGCGTTAATACGTACGAAATTTATTTCATATATTGAAGGGGTTCCACCAGGATCCCCTTTTCTGGTTTAAGTTACTGCATTTACACAAATTGTAAGCCGGAGTAAAACCCTCAAGAATAATGTTGAAATACCGATAAGTCCTCTGGAAGGAGCAAGGTATGAAAGCATTATTTTTCACTATTATTACAGTCTTAATTACATCATCAGCATTTGGGGCGACCTATATACCTCTTCCGATTGAGTCACAGATCGAAAAAAGTTACGGTGTTATTGAAGGTACCTTTCAAGGAAGTACGTATAAAAAATTACCCAATGGAGCTGTTGCAACGATAGCGTCTTTTCATGTAATGAAGCATGTTGGAGTAAAAAAATCAGATATTAAGAACAATTTCGATTTTAAGATAATAATGCCTGGGGGTGTTTGGGATGATTTGACCTACTATGTTACGGGAGTGCCAAACTTTAAGAAAGATGAGTTGGTTATCCTACTTGTAAGTCAGGGAAAATTTGGGTTGCAGCTTCATAATCTTGGAATGGGAAAGTACCAAGTTTTAAGCGATAATGATGGAAATAAATTTCTGACTTCACATGTATTTCCCAAGCATCCGACTCTAGGGAAAATCCCATACAAAAAGTTCAATCAAGTAGTTAAGAAGTCATTTGGCAGTGCGCTCACTCCATTTACTAAAGATATGTACGTGTATAAAAATATCATTAAGTCTAAGCGTACCACTGTCGATAAGAGAGGGCAGCGATCTCCAGCTTCAAGAAAAGGAAGATCGGCCAATTTACCATTTTCGCCAATATTTTTAGTTCTCGTTCTTGCAAGTTTTGGTGCCTATGGAACATATCTTATGAGAGATAAATAGTGAGACAGCATCTGGTTTTTACATTCATCTTGTTTTTCTCGTTAGTGTGCACCGACAGCTATGGTTACAGCTTTTCAAGAGGAAGATATGGAGAATTTCCAAAGTGGGCAACGAGTGTTCGTAATCTAACAATGTACTATCGAGCAGACAACGACTCCTCAATTGCCTCTAGCGATATCTATTCTATTCTTCAAAGTTCAGTTTCTGAGTGGAATTCTCATGGCGATATTTCAGTCGGCCTCTACCCTTCATCAGTCAATAATCAATATGATGGGCGAAACGACATCTATTTTTCAGATTCAAGCACTTTTTTTTCAGGTGGCGGGGTTGTTGGTGTTACTCAACTTGTATATCGATCGGGGACAGGTGAAATTTTAGAAGCAGATATTATTCTTAATGATAATTATAGCTTTTCTACTAATACTTCTGATCGCTATTATCTTGGTAATGTTGTTACTCATGAGCTCGGGCATGTATTAGGGCTCGGTCACAGTGAAGTCCATAATTCTACAATGTTTTATCAATTGAGCAAAAACCAGCATAATGTAATTCAGGATGATAAATCTGCTGTAGCTGTACTCTATCCTACTGCAGTTTCATTGGGGTCTATCTCTGGAAAAGTCGTTGGGGGGGAACGTTTACTTGGTGTTTTCGCCGCTC
>JAGLCH010000395.1 GCA_023146355.1 Bacteriovoracaceae bacterium
CCAAGAGGTGGACTGATCCTCACAAACGATGAAGATATTGCAAAGAAAATCGATTTCAATGTATTCCCTGGAATGCAAGGTGGACCACTTGAGCATGTTATTGCTGCAAAGGCAGTTGCCTTTAAAGAAGCACTAGACCCATCATTTAAGACATATCAAGAACAAGTTATTAAGAACGCCACTGCCCTTGCAGAGGCGCTTAAAACAGAAGGAATTGACCTAGTTTCGGGTGGTACTGACAATCACCTTATTCTAATCAAGACTGACTCTGTCGAACTTTCAGGAAAAAAATCAGAAAAAGCTCTTGAGGCAGCAGGAATCACCACAAATAAAAATATGATTCCAAATGATTCGAGATCACCATTTATTACATCTGGAGTACGTATAGGTACTCCTGCTGTTACGACAAGAGGACTTAGAGAAGAACACATGTCGACACTTGCAGGGTGGATAGCAAAAGCACTTAGGAATAACAAAGATGAATTAGTACTTGCTGAAATAAAATCTGAAGTAGTTGCCCTTTGCAAAGAGTTCCCAGTTTATAGATAAAAAAATCAGAAGAGATATAGAATGAAAAAGGGGACCAAACTAGGTCCCCTTTTATTTGAAATCTAAATTAAATTAACAAGCGAAAACTTGACCGGCGATAACTACAAGTAGGATCAACACGATCAGTTGAGATAACAATCTCATCATTCAATGCCTCTCTGTTAAATTTCCAAGTGTGTGTAAATTGAAAGGTAGCAAATACCAATTAAGATCGTCAATTGATAATGCAATGCGCTTTTCCATAATAATCTTGTAAATCCAATGATTTCATGGAAATATTCGAAAATAGGATCAAAGCTAATCATAAGGATACTCGTGAAAACTATAAAAAAGACGCAAGCTCGTAACTATGCATTTAAATTTCTTTTTCAACTACAAATGAAAGAGTTATCCAGCACAAAAGAAGATATTTTAAGTGACCTTGAATCACATCTTGAGGACTTTGATACAACCTATGTCGAGCCTGATAGTGAGCACCTCAACAATCAATTTGATAATGAAATTAAATCATTTGCCACAGGCCTAATTCGTGGGGTTTTAACACAAGAAAGTGAATTGGCCAAAAATATTGAGCCACTTCTTAATAAAGGAACCTTGAGTAAAATGACTCCTGTTAACCGTCTTTCTCTTTTAATTGGATCGTATGAAGTTCTTTTTTGCTCAGATGTTCCAACAAAAGTTGCAATTAATGAAGCTATCAATCTTGCAAAAGAGTACGGAACAAAAGATTCACACTCACTTATTAACGGTGTACTAGACAAGCTATCTTAGGAACGAGATGAAATCAGCAATTCAAATACTCCAAGATGAAATTACACCTTATACGCTTGGAGTATTTTGGATAACGCCGTCACCACTAACTAAAGACACACCACTCACAAGAGAATTTGATTACTTTACAAATGGACAGATCTCTAACTTCTTAAAGACTAAATCTCCTGAAGAAAAGAAATTCACAAAAAATATATTTATTCAAAAAAGCTTTGGAGAGGATACTTTTATCTGTCACCTTCAAGACGTTCTGAGCGAAAGAGCAGAATCTTTGATGCAGTTAAAATCTCTTATTGATTCAGTTAAAACAGAACGGAATGAGCTTGTACTCATCAACACAACATCACATGACTATAGTCTAGAGCTAAAAAAACTTTACCCAAAACTAACTATACGCTGCATTAAAATTTAAAGTTCAGCTAGAGTTCTGCTTAAACAATCAATATCAAATGGCTTTGATAAATAGCTATTCATTGGGTGGTGATCACGGAATTTTGAAAGTTCTTCGTGATCTTCCGGCCTATCTGTTGAAATCATAATATAAGGAAGTTTATTCCCTTCATTATGAATATGAGTATACACATCACCACCATTTCCATCTTGCATACGATAATCACAAAATACAATTGAGATTGATTTATCACTTTTAAGTTGTGCAATGGCCTTATTCCCAGACTCGGCATATATTATATCATGTACACACACACCTTCACTCACACCTTCAATCATCATCGAAAGAATTTCACGTATATCTTGCTCATCATCAACAATAAGGATTTTTGCCATAATTACACCTGGGGACAACAGTTAATCTTACTATAATTATCAACACATCAGCATTTTTTGCAATCAATATTTAATCTGAAAGACTTACCCTAGCGTTTTGCTACGATATAGGTAACCCAAGATTCACAATTTTCGGCGTATTCAGTTTGGTAGAAGTTTCCATCACCAGCTCCATCGCCATCATCTCCCTCCCAATAAATTTTTGTTTGAGAAAACCCTGCTTCCTCAAGGAGGTCCCTGAGTTCGCGGGGTGCCCACAAGCGCCAATCATAGGTAAAGACATTCTCATATTTTATCTGATCGTCAAATGTCTTAAAGTGAATAGAATAAAGACACTCTTGTGTTAAAGGATTATGGCGGTCACAATCCCAAAAATATGAATAACGCTCATGCTCTGTTTCTTCAACTAGCGGCTGCCTTGCCTCAAGTCCACCAAACAGATCGATCATAAACATTCCCTGCTCAGCTAGTCCTTCTCTTACACATTTAAAATATTGAAGAAGCTCTGCTCGCTTCTTAAAAATGTAATATGAGAAATTAAAAGCAACGATAACATCTGCTTTAAATATTTTTGGTTCAAGGACATTACCCAAAACATACTGAACGCGCTCACGCTCATTGGAAGTCAACTCAATATAATGATTTTCTTTACCGTATCCTACTGGCTCAGGATCTAGATCGATGGCATAAGAAAATCTATCAGTTCCTCTTTTCACCCATTCACAAGATAGAAGTCCAGTTCCACAAAAGTCCTCACGCAAAACTTTGGGTGCCACTCCATTTTCAGCTCTATACTCCTTATCGATAAAAAGAAGATCTACTTCAGGGTTTTGAACTGATCCCTCATACAATTGATACTTTCTATCTGTTGAAAGACGAGGAGTTTGATATGATATATCTTCTTTTTCTTCGGGGTATAGATCCATTTAAACTAGCTCCAGATATTCGACTTTGAGAATTCTAAATTCAACTTCGCCACTTGGTGTATAGACGGTAACATAATCCCCTTTTATCTTCCCCAATAAAGAGCGCGAAATTGGAGATTTCCAGCTAATCCAATTTTTAATAGAATTAGTCTCATCAGTTCCAACAATTGAATAAACTTTGATCTCACCTTCATCGTTTTCAACAGTTACTGTCGATGAAAATTGAATTTTAATAGTTTTAATATCAAGGGGATCAATAACTACTCCACTATCAATTTGCTTTGAAAGAAAACGGAGCCGCCTTTCGATTTCCCGAAGCCTTCTCTTTGCATATTGATAGTCCGCATTTTCAGAGCGATCGCCTAGGCTAGCGGCCCATGTAACAACCTTTAGAATTTGAGGACGCTCTATTTTTAAAAGATTATCCTGTTCATCAACAAGTGACTTCATTCCAGCTGGTGTAATATAATTTTTTTTCTTTTCCATAATAAATCACTACAAATGAATTGAAGAAAGAATTGCAATTGTGACAGACAAAAAAAGAGGCCCATCATAAAGGGCCCCTAAAAGACTTATTTATCTTGAAGAAATGGATCAGTTGTCTCGCAGTCGGGCCTATCTAATTTACACTTCTCAAACTCTGAATGAGTGCAGTCATTAAGCTTTTTAATTGAGCAGCCCTTTGGCCCCATTGCATCTAAGTCAATAGCAACATCTTTATTTCTATCAGTGCAAGATGAAAGTAATAATAAAAATAGAACAGAAAAAATGCTTAATTTATTTTCCATTATTTTTCTTTTCTCCCTTAATTCTAGGAATAACCTCTTCAACAATTAGGCCTCTTAGAAGCATTAGTGAAAAGATTACCGCTGATACATGTTGCCACCACGGAATGAGGCCGTGATCATGACTATGACCTAGCTTAAAATCCAAAGGCCATTGGTAAAAAGTATACAGAAAATCGACTACATATGAAAGTAGAAGCGCCACACCACCAATGGAGAGAATATTAATAAAGACTCCACGCTTTCCAATATATTTTTGAAGAACAAGAAGATTTGTAATATTAGTTGCAGGGCCTACAAGCAAGAAGAGGAGCGCAGCGCCAGGACTCAACCCCTTAAGCATTAAAGATGCCGCAATTGGAGTACTGGCAGAGGCACAGATATAAAAAGGTATCCCAATTCCTAAAATGATCAGTCTTCCCATGGTTCCATTGGCCATGGTTAGAAAGTCAGCAGGAATTAAAAAATCAATGATAGCACCAAGAATAAGACCTATCGTCATCCAAAATGCAACATCTTGAATAAGATCACCATAGGCGTACTTTATTGTCTTAATTAAAAACATATCCTGCTTCTTCACACTCTTTTTTGAAGAGCAGCAGCTCTTTACTTCTTCTTTTTCAGGAACTTTTTTAGAGCAGCATGACTTAGGAGCTGCAGCATTTGATGTGTCATATTCCTTATCATTAAAAAGATATTGCCCAATGCCAGCAACTACTGCGGATAAAAATGCAGCAACGGGTCTAATGATGGTCATTGGCAAATCCATCATTCCGTAGGTCATCGAAATAGAATCGATTCCAGATTCTGGAGTAGCAATTAAAAATGCTGATGTCGCTCCATTGTTTGCACCTGCCTTTTTTAAGGTGATTGCGGTAGGGACAACCGAACATGAACACAAAGGAAGCGGCACCCCAATTATTGCTGCCTTAAATATTGATCCCAGGTTTTTTTTCCCCAGCATTATTTTAACTTTTTCAATTGGAACAAGGATTTTAATTAATCCCGCAATAAAAAAACCTAGTAAAAGATATGGTGCAGAGATCGCAATATACTTCCAAAGGGCCAATAAAAATTCCATACTATCCTCTCATTGTTTTATGTATTTATTCTGTAAATAGACTAGCACCACTCAAACATTACACGCCACAAGTATAGCATATGCCTATAAATATATAGAAAATCATCTAAAATCTTAACTTCGACAAATTGGACAGCTCCTTGGTACAGTAATATCAAAACTGTAGGGAGTTCATTTTGTTCATAGTAATAATTTTAGTTGGTATCACCATTGGTATGATTTCTTCATTCTTTGGAGTGGGTGGCGGTTTTATTACAGTACCCGCACTCCTCTCTATATTTGTTGGTATTCCCCATCAGATTGCGGTTGCCACTAGTTTAAGTGTGATTTTTATCAATGCCCTTATCAATTGCATTCGGTTTTACCGCCAAGGTAGAATCCCGAACTTAAAGCTAATCTCTTTTATGATTATTGCCGTACTGATCGGTGCCTTTTTGGGAAGTAAGCTAAGTAGCAGCATTTCTCCAGAGCTATTTAAATGGATTTTCGTAGGAACACTTGTACTGACCACAATCAATACAATCTTCAAAAAAAGTGATCCTGATAAAGAATTTATCCTTCACCTTAATTGGCCTAAAATATGCGTGGCAACTTTGTTTGCTCTTATGGCCGGTATATTTTCTGGCGTTACAGGACTCGGCGGTGGTGTCGTCTTAATGCCAATATTTATGATGGTTCTGAAAGTTCCATTTACTTGGCTACCTGTGTACAATAATTCAATCATAGTTTTTGGTACCCTGGGTGGAACAATTACCCACCTACTCTCCACAGCAGCGAGCTATCACTTTGAATTTGCCCCACTTAATTCTTTCCAATATGGCAATGTCAATATTGGGATTCTTGGAATTCTACTTTTAGGCTCCTTCTTCTCGACCAAGTGGGCGGCCAATATAGGCCCGAGGGTGCCCCATAAAGTTAGTAAAATTTTATTTGTAACACTTCTGGTTGCCACCATCTTAAAAATGACACTATTTAATTGAAATCATTGAGCAGATTTTGTTCATTTTTCTTAATTTTTTTGTTGACGGAAACGCCATAACTTCCTATATTGAGATCAACAAATGAGAGGGGGCGTAGTTAAGTTGGTTATAACGCCTGCCTGTCACGCAGGAGGCCGCGAGTTCGAGTCTCGTCGCTCCCGCCATTTCTTTTTAAGTAATGGAGCTCATTTGAAAAAAGCCCAGTTTAACGACTGGGCTTTTTTGTTTCTAGTACCGTAAATCTACAACTAATGCAGGATCATATGAAAAAAACATTTAAGCTCACCTCTGATACTAAAAAAACTGAACGCCAAATTGACTCCGTTAGACACGAAGTAAAAAAATACGTCAAGCGTGAGCGCCGTAAAGAGTTTCCTAAAGGTTTCGACTGCTGGGAATTTCAGTGCAAAATTGGAAAAGATGAAGATAGTGCAGAAGGTGTCGTGCTTGAAGAGATTAACTCCAAGATCGATCTGTTGGCCCAAGATGGTAATGAATCAATCTACATTGAAATACTTAGTGGCCCTGGACATCGCCCTAAAAAAGTTGACGATAGCGGGCTTTAGAGGAAAATTCATTAAGCTCTGCACGAAATTTGCTCTTATGCACAGGCTTTTGAATAACACGATTAATGCCACCGGAAAGAATTCCTTTGACTTCATCAGTGTCCACATGTGCGGTGAGTGCCCAGATTTCAACGGGAGGTTCACCTTTTGACTTTTCCTGCTCGCGAATAATTTTTGTTGCAGTAAGACCATCCATTATCGGCATCTGAATATCCATTAAGATGAGGTCAAAATTATTTTTCTCATTCTCAATAGTTGCTTCTTTCCCATTAGTTGCCGTAGTCAATCTGTGCTTTGTCCCCATAAGAAATAACTTCACCAGCTCTATAATATCAGCGCTATCATCCACGAGTAGAATATTAAGCGAAGTAGGAACCTCATCTGAAATAAGAATTGGCACACCTTTGCCTGAAGGCTTCATAGCTACCTCTTTTTCGGCAGTGGGCAGATCTAAGGATATCCTAAAACACGTTCCGACCCCTTTTGTAGAGCGTAGTATAATTATGCCTCCCATCAACTCGACTAATTGCTTTGTAATAAAAAGGCCGAGGCCAATTCCAGAGCGCTTATGAGTCAAAAAAGCTGCCTCCTGCTCAAAGGGCTCAAATACCTTATCAATATTTCTGTTTTCGATCCCAATCCCCGTATCTTCAACTTCGAATATAACCTGGCCTCCCTCGCCTTCACAATAAAGCCTAACTGTGATCATCCCTCGCTCTGTAAATTTCAAAGCATTGTTCGTTAGGTTTGTCAGAATCTGGCGTAAACGAAGCTCATCGACAACTCTAATAGAGTGAATACCTGATTCAAAAATATAGCGAATTTGAATATCGTTATTACTATTAATAGTATCAATACTGGCAATGACACTTTCAATCAAAAGGTGTAAGTCCACTGATGTAAGCTTTAACTGAAGGGAATATATATCAATGCGACCCATATCGAGGAGGTCTGAAACCAATTTTTTAAGTACCAGAGCATTTCTCTTTAGGAGTGAGATATTCGATCTATTTTGACTATCTGCATTTTCTGAGAGCACATCAGCAATTCCAATAATAACACTTAAGGGAGTCCGCATTTCATGACTAACGCTGGATAGAAGCTGTCCCTTCGCAAAGTTTGCACGCTCAGCTCGGAGTTTGGCCTTAAGTAATTTTGCACGGTTTAGCTCGAGGGCCCTTCTCCTTCCACAAAAAACAACACTTCCGACTCCGAGTCCTATAAGGCCCACAATCCAAAAAATAAAATGTGAAAATAGTAATGTATAATAACTCTCGCTAATATTCTCATTAAATGTGTTCATTTTGAGGCTCAAGCTGATCGCTCCTCGAATATCACCAACTCGGTAGCCCTGATCTTCATGACACTTAAGACAGCTTTTTTGTGTGATAAGTGGCCTAATATAGCGCATGACTTTTTCACCATTTTTATTAATGGTAATCTCAGAGAGATCTTTTTCCTTTGGATTTAGATCAAAAATTATCAGTTTCTTTTTTTCCCATTCATCGGCCACATTACTTGGATTAACTGGCCTTAGGCTGGTGATCTTACTTTCAACACCATAAAGGTCTTTATAACGTTTCATGGTTAACCGGGTCATCCACGCAGGATTCATTAGAGTAAATTCCTTACCATCAGTTGTGGTAATATCCCTATCTTTGACCTTATTTAAGTATTTATTTGGCAGTGTATTTTTTGTCACGGCAACATAAACTCCGCCATGACTGGCATTCCAAGAGCGGTAGACAATATCCTTTTTGATCATTTCTCTAGCGGCGACCTCAACAATTGTCTCCCTCGATTCATCAACTTTTACTAAGTTGTACCAAAATGATATCGCAAGAAAAATTGTCCAAATAGACAAAACAACAATGGGCGTTATAATTTCTTTGAATTTAAATTTCCGTAGTGTTTTTATATTAAATCCTTTAATCACTCATCGCCTCAAATAGATTATTCATGAGTTAAGAAAGTAAAAATATAAATTTTCATTAAACCAATTTTCACTAGAAACAGCATCCAATCTATAATTACAGCGACTTAAGAATCTTCACGAATCAATTTCTCAAGAATTATCATATCTTTCCATTAGCTAATGCCATCATATTTTAAACAACTAATTTCACTCAAATTGTATTGATCACCACATCTCTAGTGGATAAAATTTGTCATACATATTTTAGAATAGGAGAAATAAATGGCAAGTATCAAAGGTACAGAAACTGAAAAGAATCTACTCAAATCATTTGCAGGCGAATCACAAGCTCGCAACCGCTATACCTACTTTGCAAGTGTTGCAAAGAAAGAAGGATATGCTCAAATCTCTGCAGTTTTTGAAGAAACTGCGAATCAAGAGAAGGAGCATGCCAAGAGGTTTTTCAAATTTCTAGAAGGAGGCGACGTTGAGATTACAGCGGCATTTCCTGCAGGTAAAGTTGGAACTACAGAAGAAAATTTAAGGGGAGCAGCAGCTGGCGAACACGAAGAATGGACAGAGCTTTACCCAATGTTTGAAGAAATAGCAAAAAAAGAGGGATTCCCTGAAATTGCTGCGGCATGGGAAAGTATCTCTATTGCAGAGAAAAGGCATGAGGAGCGCTATAGAGCTTTTCTTGCGCTGATTGAATCAGGTGAAACATTTAAGAAAAATCATTCTGTAACTTGGCGCTGCCGTAACTGTGGTTACGTACACGATGGAAATCAGGCACCAGGAACATGTCCTGCCTGCGTGCACCCACAAGCTCACTTTGAAGTCTCTCATGGAGTGACATCACTATAAAAAAGCATCTTTTTGATCTGTACCCCACACTGGGATACAGATCAAAAGGGTATTAATTTATCTTATTTTTTAAGGGCCTTAGTCATCTCTTCAAACCACTCAACCCTACC
>JAGLCH010000396.1 GCA_023146355.1 Bacteriovoracaceae bacterium
CATCCACATAGTGACCCCATTTTTTTCCAATATTAGCTCAATGCCACTATCTCCAAATGAATCCGCAACTATAAAAAGTTCAAGATTAAGTACTACAAAATAGAATCTTTTTGCATCATATACTCCCGCTAACAATTGAAATAGGGAGTCGGGATCATTTTCTTCACTGACATCAACAGCGAGGTTATGCCCAAACATTAGTGCATCATAAAGCTGCTCAAATAGAGACCAGTTACGAGGAAAGTCCAATACCTTTTGATCGATACAGATGCGAAATGCTTGACTATCTCGCACATAGCGCCCCATCCAAAAGGTTATGTACTTTTCTTTGAAATCATCTACTATTTTGGAGTTTGTTAAAAGCTCAATTTGTTGATTAGATATCTCTTCTCGGGTATCGGCCACCTCAAAGGTTTCTCTCATAAGAATGTCGATAAGATTATCTTGCTTGCTCATATATAACTAATCGGTTCACCGACAAAATTAGTTAAGTAAATTCTGAGGTTAACAATCGCAACTATTCTGCTCGAACTTCAATAGGCACTTTTGAATCATAGAAAGTCTTAATATTATTGACGTCTGAAACTTTCCAAACACCTGCAACGCTTGTGAGCTTGGCGACTTTTCGAATTTCAGCGCTATAGGACTTGGTGGCCTTGTTAGTGATGTCATACTTTAGAATATAGGTGATATAGCACTCAATCTCTGTACATTTCTTAGTCAGAATGCGGAGACCTTTCTTGTGATATTTGGCAATATCAGTGAACTGAATAAACTCATCTTCTGTCATCACCTCGATGCTCTGCTTAAGCTGCTCTGCAGTCATTTCAAGGAGCTTTGACTTCATCTGGTCTTTTTGGAAGCGATATCCTACATACTCGCGCAATACAGTCTCTGGATTATTTGGCTTCGAGCAAGAAAAGATTAATAGTGAAACCAAAGTTAGAGTAAAGAAGTATCTCATGTTAGCCCCTCAAAATATTGCGGTAGTAATCCGCGGTGACAAACGACGGTGAAAAAATCATTCCAGTTGTGTACTCGATGATCTCGTTCTGTATCATTTAAAAATTTTATACCAAATCCGCCTCCATATGAAGTTATAACTTCACCATATTGCTCGAAAATAGTATTTTCATAATCTATAACTAGCTTAGCTTTCCCTCGGCATCTTCTAAGATTTTCTTCTACTGCAATAAAGCAGCTCCCCTCACCAACTTGGGTAATATATCCCCACCCATCCATTTCATTTCCAAAAAATATTTTTACCTTGAAGTCGAATGACGATTTGCGCCCCACGTCTTCAATGGAAAATCCTGGAGTATAAAGTGGCTCGGATAGCTCTACTAGCCAGAAAGCAAAAAAGTAGAAAGCGACAATGAGATACGCAAGGTTAAGTACCAAGATCAGCTTATCAAAACCATTAAAAAATACCGAAAATGAGTTCCATAGTATTAATGTTGAAAAAATAGGAACTAAAAACTTAGATAATTTTGACGCGCTTCGGATGGAAAGAAATGTTAAGAAAAAACAGGTCACTAGCGGCCCATTGCTTTTTAACAAGGTAAGCAGTGACTGCCAGTCTATCGCCGATGTCCCTCTTCCCATCGATGCGATAATATGTAGAAATAGAAGAGACAGTACCGAAAAAATCGATAGATTATTGATGATGGTACCTTTTTTATGGAGCTTTACTCCCATTTTTTCCCCTTTAACACTATGGCCTGATCACTATATAATAACAGGATGAAACCATATTTCAAAATTTCCTCTCGATGTATCGGATGTGACAGTTGTCGCCTCCTCTGTCCCAAAAATAGTATCATCAAAAATGGTGATGCTTACGAGATTGAGACTTGGAGCTGCAACCTTTGCCACATTTGTGCTGAGGTTTGCCCGGTAGACTGTATCAAACTTGTTACATCTGAAGATGAGTCTAATAGCTATATAAAATCTACTGTCTTTTGATAGTAGATCCCCTTCTTTTCTATTCGTACGGGGCCATCAAATATTATTGCCTGAACGTCACTCATTTCATCCATCACGACTTCACTTAAATTTATTATGCCATTTGTGGCATTGTATCCATTTCCATGATTCTTTTCAGATACGATCGAATTAGATCTCACCATAAAATGATAGAATTTAGAATTTTTCTGGGAAAGTAACTTGAAACTACTTTCCCAGTATCTTTCCACTGTTCCAAAGTCCCAATATTCGTAACTCTCGGGGAGAAGCATATTTATTTTTCGTGATTTAAAATCTGCGACTGAATTGAAAAATGCTTGTGCTCCTACTCTAGGAGTAAGCTTATCCAGTGCAACGAGACCAACACCGGAATATGTATTATAACTATGGCCACTTACACTTGGAGGTGCAATTTCTGTGAGCGTACTCCCCTCTAGTATCGTTTCCCGATAACCCTTACCGGAAGGAACGGTTATTCCAAAGAGGACAACATCGGAGATTGATAGTTCGTCTAATCCGCGTGAATAAAAATTCTCATCAAAGCAAAGAAACTGGTCGCCATTGAGGATCAGTAGGTTTCCTTTGTACTGAACATCTTCACTTGCTGCTAAATTATATATGGCACCACCAATATCTAGAAGTTCCTTTTCATAGATAGGAGTGACGCTAAGATTGCGCTTATTTATAAATTCTTGAATTGAATCAGAGAGATGGTGAGTATTGATAAATATATTAGAAATACCTAACGACTTTGCAAAATCGATCTGCAACTCAAGTAATGTCTTTTCAAATACTGGCCATAATATCTTTGGGAGTACTTTGCCAATATCTCCCATACGTGTGCCCAATCCTGCAGCAAGAATGAGGCAGTGATCAATTTGCATAGTAGATCCTAGAGAGTGTTTTTCTAAGCTCACTATACTCTTTATGCTTCAGCAGGATTGTGCGCAGTTTTTCAATGCCATATCCAATATACTTCACATAGCGAACATCTTCACGACCTGCATATATAAATCCGAAACTTCCAATGGCCTTAAAAATACGCTGCATGGCCATCAGGTCATAAAAATATAGGAACCGTTTATAATTATTTTCAAAATTCTCACGGCACTTACAGTTATCCCAGTAATAGCGTTTTATTATTTCTACGTTATTGCGATCAAGTTCGTAGTAACAGTCCTCAACTAACGAAACGAGGTCATACTGTGGGATTCCCATTCGAGCATCTTGAAAATCGATTACTATCTGCTCGTTATTTTTTATCATAATATTGCGAGAGTGATAATCACGATGAGTTAATACGCGATGCTGCCCTTCAATATTTCTACAAATATCTAAAAAGCCAGAAACAATTGTGGCCTCATCATTCAGGGTTATGTCCTTACCAAGAAATCGTTTAATGAAAAACTTTATTGAGAATAGAACTTCACTCATTAGCTTTTCTTCGTCAAAAGCAAGCTTTGTAAATATCTCTTGCGAATATTTTTTCGGGTCGATTGCGTGAATTTTTAAAAGTTCATCAACTGATTGTTTGTATAATTCAAGCTCATCGTCTACGGTTTCAACTTCCGCCAAGCGATGTAGTAGCGTAATATCGCCGAGGTCTTCTTCAAGCAAGTACCCTTTCTCCAAAATACTATCGTGAATAATGGGCACCCTGACAAAATTATCAGCTAGTGCCTTGTGAACTTGGATAAAGGGGGAAGTGCTACTATCATTTAAAATAGGGTCTGTAAGACATACTACGTAATCATCATGATTAGTTTCTACCCTGTAGTAACGACGAGTAGATGCATCACCAGTAAGCTTTTCGACCTCAGTTAGAGCACAGTTTGGTATTTTACTTTTACCTAATGTCTTTTTAAAAAGTGATTCAACAAAGAATTGTTCTGCTTGTTCCGGCTTCATCGCCTACTCCGTCTCTTGACCTCATTGATAAACTGATAAAACGATTCCGATGATTGGGACTCATCTGAATCATCAAAAAGATCAGTTTCTTTATCTTTTAAAAGAAAGCTCTTAATTAAAAATTCCTCTCTAGAAATACCTCTGGCATCACCGTACTGCAGAGTAAAGTCCAGGGCATTTTTATTTTGAGTTTGTATCCACAGCATAAAAGCATAAGAGTCAAACCCTGCTCTCTCTAGAGCATAAAAAGTCCACTTGTCCACTTCAACACGCACTTCCAGTGGAATTCTGGTGAGAGAAATAATTCTCTCTGTGGGCAAATAGCCAATAGGTACAAATCGCTTTTTAGGATAGAGATTGTGGTGTGTTTTCACAATTTCGTAAGTGATGGCAGCACTGAGTACGTCCTCATGACGAATATATTTTTTTATGAGAGCTGTAGAAATAAAAAATTGTGCCTTGGGTAGTGAAAATAAAAATGGAGTACTGTCATCAATCAAATAAAAGACTGACTTAAAATTTTTTTTTAGCAGCAATTCATTATTGAGAACAACACGATTGTAAATATTCTCGAGATACTTATTTGACCTCTTTGAAAGTTTGATCTGAGAGATGCCAGAGGTATTTAAAAAATCATTACCAACGCCCCCAAGATGATCAATATAGTCATCATCCTCCATCTGGGAGTAACTGCCAAAGATTTCATCTGTACTGGGTTCAAAAAAAGAATCAACGGAAATGTATCCGCAGGAGCTCAAAATGAATAGTAGTAGTATTGGTAAATATTTCATCAGCACAAATACAAAGGGCCCAATATCTGGGCCCAAACATCTAAATTTATAAGTTAATTAGAAGCTTTCAGAAGCAATATCTCTATCACCAATATAATACAGGGTAAAACCAGCAAAAATCAAATTTGGGTTTTTAATCAAGGGACGGTTATTATCATAGATTTCACGCCACCTTTTTTCCTGTCCATATACATCTGCTGAAATCAGTCCTAGTGTTTGGCCTTGGCGAATTAAGTACGGAGTTCCTTTTGGATTCCACTCGAATTTCACTGCTGGTGGAGTATACTTTAAAACTTGACCTATCGCTAGACGTCCATTCATCCCTGGGTTCATCTGTGCTAGCATTTTCCACTTGCCATAGTCTCCGTAGATCTTAAAAGCGATATACATTAAAGTATCATTTTTTTCTACAGTGTACTGCCCGATATCAGCAATCTCAGTTGATTCAGTGGCCTCTGCAATGGCCACAACCTCATCCACTGGAGATTCTCCCTCAAGCTGTGATTCTTCCACTAGCTGAGACTCTTCTTCTGCTACATTCTCAAGCTCATCTTGATCTGCATCAACTATAAAATCTGTGCTTTCTGCTGTATCAGAAAGCTCATCTGTAACTTCATCATTTTTTGATGTGTTAGAACATGATACTAATGAGAACAGAACTGACAATACAATCAACCATCTAAACATTTTCATAAAATAACCTCATATCTGCGCGTGAATACTCATACTTTTATCCATAATATAATAATTCACCATTTTTGCTGAAATTCAAAACATTAGCTTTAAGGAAATATTTGCCGCT
>JAGLCH010000397.1 GCA_023146355.1 Bacteriovoracaceae bacterium
TAATGGGATTGATGAAGATAACGAAGAATTTCTCATGCCTTCTCATCTTTATGACTATTTCGAACCGCTTATTTCTAAAGATACAGGAGTAGGGGGGGCTTATCGAATCGCACTAGTTGCTGAAGAAGCATTTAATAAAATAGAACAGGAAGACTCACTAAGCCGAGAAATCGTTTCTATTGTTGCCCTGGCCAGTGTTATTAAAAATGCTCGTGTCATTCCTTCGACCAAGAAGTTTCTAACTCAGTCATTGTGCACTATGGCACATGCAACTCAAGTTGAAGCTGCGATTAAAGATCTTGTTGAGAAAAAAGTGTTACTCTACAATCGAATGATTGGTCAGTATGAACTTCAGCAGGGTTCATCTGTTGATATACAGGAAGAAATCGAAAAGCTTCGAAGTAAAAAACTTACAAGTAAAGATCTTACAAGTATTGTGAAGCGCTACTATCCTGTCGATTATATTATTCCAAAGCGTTATAACTTTGAGCATAGTATTACGCGTTTCTATAAAAATGAAATTATCTCTGTTGAAGAGCTAGTTCAGGGCAAAATTTCAACAAATCCAAACTATAGCACGGAAGATGCTCTCCTTTACTATGTCATCCCCTTTGATCAGGATGAGCTAAACCTGGCAAAACGGTATATTGAAGAGATTGATCATAAGCTTGTGGCCTTTGTTTTGCCTAAGAGCTTTGTTGAGTGTCGTAAAGATATTGAAGAACTCAATGCTATTAATTCTCTCTTTAGTAATCGAGAACTGCTGAGTGCAGGTCCGTTGGTTAAAAAGGAACTTGAAAAGCACCGGGATATTACACTAAATGCAATCCATGCTCTGCTCGACTCATTAGTTGGTAAGTCACGCTTGAGTGCAACTATTTATTACCCTCGAAAATCTAAACAATACAGTGCCGAATCTTATAGCTTGCTGCAGAGAGTTTTAGGTGACGTACTCGAAGAGGAGTACTCCCGGTCAGTTGATATTAATAGTGAGTTGATTAACAAGCATAAGGTTTCTGGAACAGTCTCTCTTGCTAGAAGAAAACTTATTGACTCAATTGGTAAGAACTTTGATCAAAAGAGGTTAGGGATTGAAGGGAATGGCCCTGAGTATGCCATCTATAAAGCACTGCAAGGTTTATCGGGCTTTAAGTATGACGAGATTATGAAGCGTTATGCACTTAATGATGATCGTTTTACCAGTCTGCTTAAAGATTATAAAAACTTTATTAAAACAAATGTCCGCGGTGTAACGATGGAAGAAATTATAAGTTTCTTTATCGCTCCTCCATTTGGCCTACGCCGTGGTGTCATTCCACTCTATCTCGCACTATTTGATAAATGTCTTACTCACCCGGTTAATCACTACTTTGATTCAAAATATCAAACGATTGTGGATGGTGATCACTATGACCTAATGCTTAAGCATCCAAAACTGAGCATTATTCAATATACTGATATTTCCGAAAAGAAGATCGGATTCCTGAAGAGCTTAGAGTCAATTTTTAAGGTTAACGAAAGCGATATAACTGTTTATTCTGTTGTTGAGTCTATCTTTAAGTGGAGAAAGTCGATTCCTGATTCGACAAAGGCCTCTCACTCTATCTCTGTTGAAGGACGTAAGCTTCTTATCGCTATTGACTCTTCTAAAGAGCCTGATCGACTAGTCTTTAATCTTATTCCTGCTGCATTGGGAATTGGTGATGATATTGAGGACCTAAGCGATGAGAAGATTTTAGATTTAGCTAAAAATCTATTCAAAGAAATTGGACTGATAAATAATATCTACCCCATGCTTGTTCGTAGTATCAAAACTTCTCTTTACCAAAATCTTAACTTCTGGAGGGTTCGTTGCCTTGGAGTCAGTGAGGTTAAGGAGGATAAAAGTGGTAATGTAGCAAAGCACTACCATGAAACATTGACTCTTTTTGAAGAAACCTTGCTCAATTACCCATTTAGTAAGGCAACATCAAAATTGTTAGGGAGAATCTCAACCTTTGATTCTTCAAAACACCCGCAATACTTCATTGAAACTGTTGCAGACTCTCTAACAGGGGTTAACCCTCGTCACTGGGATATCAAGCACCAGTCTCTCTTTGACGTTGCTCTTAAGCAGTCTCAATCTGAGATAGAAATGGTTAGTGAGTTTGTAAATCCTGAGTTTAAAGGAAAGACCGCCGTAGCATTTATTGATAATGAAACTGGTGAGAAGAAATATATAAAATTGAGTGATCGTTCTTTGTTAAGTACGGATATTCAGAACGCCGCAGTTAAAATTGAGCAGATTTTAGATAAACTTTCCATTGAGGAAAGGAATGAGATTTTGCTCAGACTACTAAATCCAGTTCTCACTCAAAATGGGAACGTAAAGAAAACAACTTTAAAGAAGTAGAGAATGATATGAGTGAATTTACATATGATAAGAGTAGACGTCAGATCTGCCCCCTCTCTGGAGGTAAGGATTCTACAGCTCTTGCAATCTTATTAAGAGATAAAATACCAAATCTTGAATACGTATTTTGTGATACCGGAGCAGAGCTCCCTGAAACTTATGAGTATCTCGACAAGCTTGAGGCCTTTCTAGGTCAAGAAATCACGAGACTAAATACTGAGAAGTCATTTGATTTCCTGATGAAGAAGTACGGTAACTATCTACCCTCTGCACGAGCACGGTGGTGTACTTCAGAGATGAAAATCAGGTCTTATGAGCGCTTTATAGGTGATGACCCAATAGAGAGTTATGTTGGGATTCGAGCGGATGAAGATCGTGAGGGCTATATCTCTAACAAGGACACAATTATACCTCGTTACCCTTTTAAGGAGCTAGGCATTGACTTAGCAGGTGTTAATAAAATCTTAGAGGATTCTGGTATCGGAATGCCTGAATATTATGAATGGCGTTCTAGATCAGGGTGCTACTTCTGTTTCTTT
>JAGLCH010000398.1 GCA_023146355.1 Bacteriovoracaceae bacterium
TCGCCGTTATTATCAAAGCTAACATATGCGCCAAGTTTTCCTTCTTTAGTGAAGAAGGCAAGTTCTGAGGCCGCATCTGATTTTGTGGAACGATATAAGTCGGTGAGTGCCTGGCCAATCCAATCATTCTTAATAAAGATTGTCAGGACTGCCTGAACTTCTCCATAGCCATCATCAACAATAGTAGAGAAGTGATTACCTACAATCTCTGTTCCATACAAACTTTTGGCAATATCGTCTTTCTGCATAGGTCCAACATATGAACCAAAAATATTCTTTTTCAGATCTTCTACAAATTTTTGATTACGCGCTTTGATGAACCATTCTTTATTGGATACATTTAGACCAGAAATCCCCTTATAGTTAAGTTCTTTACCCTTTGAGTTCATGGAATTGGTGGCAAGAACCTCACCTTTTGGGGTAACGAGTGCCATGTAGCCAAAGTCAGGATAGAGAGTCATCATCTCATCAAAAACATATTTAATTTCTTCTTTGTCTGTTGTTTTAAGAGAAGTGTTTTTTGCTATGGCCTGTACGTTATGGTACTTGGCGTGAAAAACCTCAGATAGTGACTTTACTAGCACTTCACTGTAGAGCTGCATGTTTTTGCCGATCTCATTTTTTTGCATTCCAATGCCGCGATTAAAAATCATCAGTAAAATAAATGCAAAGAGAAAAACGGATCCAAAGTTAATAACAAATAACTTGGCCGTTAGGTTTAGTCGGCGAAAAATACTCATACAATCTCCAAAAGAGCGAATGTCACTCGAGAGTTAATTTACATATAACTGTTTTCGGTATCATAGGATAATTTTTTAATGTTTTTTTCTAAATAGATTTAAATTCAGAGAATTTAGTTAAATTTAAGAGTCTTTAAGTTCAGTTTGTGAGAGAAATTCAATGGGGTATTGTTGACTCAGTCGATCAAGTAAATAGCAGAGTTCAACCTTAAAATCTACTGAGCACTTTATATCAATATCACGGTAAGGAGAACCCTTTTCAAAGGGGAGGGTAGAGTAAAATGCCAGTCCTTCGTTGGCCTCCAGTATAAAATAGGTGAACGCAGACTCTTCTTTAGGGATTCGGATTACACTGTGAAAAAGGGTTTGAACATTCGGCATAATATGACTACCTCGCTAATATCATTGACTTAAGACTGAGTTGAACTACAATTAAAAATATGTACTGTTTAATATGTACCTAAACCAATTGGTTTATATGTCACGGAGGACAAAAAGTGAATTTGTTTTCACTCTCGAAGCTCAAAAAGAGCTCATTAATTATTGTTGTATCTATGGCCCTAGTGGGCTGTTCATCTCTCAGTGAGCGCAAATCTTTATTTGGTGCGCGAAAATCCGAGGACCCCAAAACTCAGCTTGTATCAAAGGCCCAATATGACCAGCTACTCAAAAAATATGAAGAGCTGCTTCAAAAGACTACGAAAGATCAAGGTGTGGCCACCACAGAGCTTTCAGTTAAGGGTGATACTCCAGCCGATATTGTGGAAAATCTCTCCAAGGGATCACAGAGAAGTGAATTAACTGAAACGGTTGATCTCTTCGGTACAATGGCCAAGGCAAAATCATTAAGTCGTAAGAAGCAAGTTGAGATCAAAGCTCCACTCACTACATTAAATATTGAGAATCAAATTATTTCACTACGAAAGGCATGGAAGTATGTCGACGCTAACAAGTTTAATAAGGCCATGGGTATTTTAAAGGGCCTTGAAGACTCAAATAATGGTCAGGTTAGAGTTAGGGCAAAATATTTGATCGGTGAGATTTTCTATAAACAGGGCAACTATGATCTCGCGATGCAGGTTTTTGAAGAAGTTATTCACACTCAAGCTTTTTCCGGTGTGATTTTAGATGCTCTTCGAAGATTAACGATTTGTAGCGAGAAGCTTAAGCTTCCGAAAAAGAAAGAGTTATATTTCTCAATGTTACACGACTTTTTCTAGGTGTAGGTACCTACTGTGATGAAAAAAGAGTTCGCTTTTTTGACATTTATTTTGCTGCTTTCTTCTAAGGCGTATGCGCAGGAAGCTATCGATGCAGATTCTCTTGAGCTTATAGAGCCTCAGGACATTAACCTCCTTCTTGAGCAGGATTCTATCGATCAGTCGCCATTAAAAGGTGATAATCTCAATCTTTCAGATGTAGAAGAACTCGATGATCTTGAGGCAATTAAAAATGATTCCTTTAAACTAAAATACGTTGATGCTCCAAGCGAGTTTGCGCAAAAACCAGAACTTGACTTTTCAGGGGAAAAAACTGAGGTTAAGGCAAATATCGTCAATGATAAAACCGCAGCAAAATCAAAAAAGAACCAAAAAACGGACATATTTAATGTTGGAGAGAGTGAAAAGTCTCTTCTAGAAGAATCGAAACTTGTAAGCGGCAAGATCCCTCAAGGTGAGTGGAATGAAATAGCCACAGCAAGTGAGGTTGATAAGTACGAGATCCAGCAAAATGATTGGCTGTGGAAGATTTCTCAAAAGCTCTTTGGATCAGGTTTTTATTATTCAAAAGTTTGGGCAATGAACCCACAGATTACTAATCCACACGAAGTTGAACCAGGAATGGTACTCACTTTTGATACTGGAACATCTACTGACATTCCTAATGTTAAATTTGGTGAGTTTTCTGAAGAATATTCTGAAAAAGATCTAATTGAGAAGCGAAAGAAAGGGAAGATTGATTACCGAGATTTTTCTGACTCTGAGCCACCACCTTGGCTCGCTGAGCGCAAGATACTTAAAGCTAAAGGTACCTATTTTCAGTATATCTCGGAAGAGACCTATGACGATCTTGAAGATATCGGTAAAAAATCATTAATCACTGAGTATGATAAGTATGAACCACCTGCAACAAGGATTCTAATAAAAGAACCTGGTGAACAGTACGACGATACAGGATTTGATAAAACCTCAAAGATTAGTTTCGACTTCTCTGAAGGTTTCTTTCTCAATACATTCATTCTTTCTAATATTATGATCGATCTTGGGAAAATTGACTCTTCTTCAAGCACCTCTAGTATGCTTCAAATTCGTGATAGGGTTTTTATTAAGTTTGATTCTCCTGGAAGAGTCAAACCTGGTGACCTGTTTTCTCTTTATAGACCGGGTGGAAAGGTATCTCATGAGAGTTCCGACAGAGAAGGTTTTAAATATACTGTTGTCGGTCAAGTACGAGCACTTAAGAAACTTGGCAATCTTTGGGAATGTGAAATCTTTGAATTAAGCGATACCATTGAGCGGGGAGAGCGTGTAACCACTTATATGTCTAAGATAAAAAAGATTTATAAGTCTTTTAGTAAGCGTATTATTGAAGCTTCAGTTATGGCCGGCTATGACAAGCTCAGAGATTCATTTGCTTATGGCGATGTTGTTTATCTTGACCGTGGGCGAATTGATGGTGTTGAAATTGGTAATATTTTCGAAGTTTATTCAATAACTGACCCTAACAGTAAAAAACAAATTTCAACTGATCCATCGTTTAAGATCGGAGAGCTAACAGTCATCTCCTTAAGTGATAACTTTGCAACAGCACTTATATCTTCCAGCAACAGCGTCATAAATGCTGGGAGTATCGTTGTTTCGAAGACTATTGAACATGCTATGCGTGATCAAAAACTAAAGTCCGGTTCAATGCTTGGGAAAATTAAGGAGCTTGAAACTGGAGCTCTAGACGAACTCGACATAGAACTCAACCTTGATAATATAAATGAAGACCTACTAGATAAGGCCGATCAGATTCAGCTAACAGATGATGAACTACAAGAGCTTGAGAGGCAAGAGCGTGAAAAATCCATAATCAAGGAGCACGAAAAAGACTTAAAGGAGCTAGAGAGGCTTGAGTCTGAGATTACTGAGGCCGAGGCACAGTTAAACGAAGCTCGAGTAGACGAAGACAAATTTCTTGAGCAGATGAACCTTGATAATTTAGAAAAACAAATTAGTGAACCAAACCCCGATGCCTTTGGCTCACTTGATGAGATTGAAGAAACTTCTGGTCGCCAATATATGGATCAAGATATTAATAATAAAGAGAATCCATATGGCCTTACAGAATTTGACCTTGAGGAGATAGACGAACTCCTCAATACAGAAACCAATAAAAAGTCTAGATAAATAAGATGCACATTTATAGGGAGGCCTTCGTCTCCCTTTTTAATTCCACCCTCATAATAGTGATTTTTCTTGAAGAAACAGTTGAGTTGTTCAATACTGATCCATGTAACTGTACAATTAGCAAATGATACATGAGAGGTAGTGATGGATGTGAACGCATCTGAGGCCGAAGTAAAGACTAAAAAAAAGGTCGCCAAAAAAATAACTAAAAAGAAAGTGGCCAAGAAAAGCACCAAAAAAGTTGCTAAAAAGACCACTAAAAAGGTTGCTAAGAAAGTGACCAAGAAAAAAACTTCTAAGAAGACCTCTAAAAAAGCAGACTACGCTTTAGTAGTTGTAGAGTCACCTTCTAAGGCCAAGACCATTAAAAAGTACCTCGGTCGAGGATATCAAGTTGTTGCCTCAAATGGTCACATTAAGGATTTACCAAAATCAAAACTTGGTGTTGATGTTAAGGGTGACTTTGCTATTGATATTGTTCCAATCGCAGGAAAAAAAGATAAAATTGAAAGAATTCAAGAACTAGCTAAAGGCGCCACTGAAATCTTCCTCGCTCCTGACCCTGACCGTGAAGGAGAGGCCATTGCATTCCATCTTGCAGAGGAAATTGGCAAGCGTAAGAAGATTCATCGCGTGGTTTTCAATGCCGTAACCAAAAATGCAGTTCAAAAAGCAATTGAAAATCCTACAGAACTCAACAAAGAAATGTACCAGTCTCAACAGACTCGTAGAATTCTCGACCGTCTAGTGGGTTATAAGATTTCTCCTATCCTATGGGATAAGGTTCAGCGCGGTATCTCCGCTGGGCGTGTTCAATCTGTTGCTCTTCGAATTATTGTAGAGCGCGAAGATGAAGTTAATGCTTTTGTTCCAGAACAGTGGTTTTCAATCCACGGAGAGATGGAGAAAGATAACACAAAGTTTGAAATCAAATACTATGGTGAAGAAAAATCTAAGAAGACTGACCTCCATGAAGAGGCCTTTTCTCACCAGATCTGTTCAGATGTAAATGGAAAGCCTTTTGATGTTATTGATGTAAAAAAGAGAGAGCGTAAACAAAACCCAACGCCACCTTTTACAACATCTAAGCTTCAGCAGGAAGCTTCAAATAAACTTGGCTTTTCAGCTAAGAAAACTATGATGCTTGCTCAAAGACTATATGAAGGTATGCAGCTACGTGACCACGGCCTTCAAGGTTTGATCACCTATATGAGAACTGACTCTGTTCGAACTGAGCCAGAAGCACTTCAAGAAGTCCGAGATTATATCAATGGCCGGTATGGAGCAGAATACCTTCCTACTGAACACCTAGAGTATAAGAAAAAAGGAAAAGGAAAGGTTCAAGATGCCCACGAGGCCATTAGACCGACCTCTCTTATATATACTCCAGACGAAGTTCGTGGAGACCTCGAGCCTGATGAGCAAAAACTTTATGAGCTTATTTGGAATAAATTTGTTTCTTCTCAAATGAGTCAAGCTGTCATTGACCAGACTGCAGTTATGTTTGAATGTAATGGACACTTCTTCAAATCAAATGGTTCGATCATCAAGTTTGCTGGATTTAGAACAGTATATCTAGAAGCAGCGGCCGAGAAGAGATCTCGCCGTGGCGGAGAAGAAGAAGAGGATTCAAATGTGAATTCAGGACTTCTACCTATGATTGATGAAGGTGAATCAATGATACCTGTGGTTATGCCCGCTTCAGTCGAGCACTGGACATCTCCACCTCCTCGTTACAACGAAGCTTCACTTGTTAAGGAGCTTGAAGAGCAGGGAATTGGTCGACCATCAACTTACGCTTCAATTATTTCTAATATTCAGGATCGCGGGTACGTCGAAAAAACAGAAAACCGCTTCCTTCCAACTGAACTAGGTATTGTGGTTTGTCGCATGCTAGTTGAAAGTTTCCCCGATATAATGGATGTTTCTTTTACCGCTAAGGTTGAAGAGTTACTCGATATGATTGAAGAGGGGCAGATTAAGTATAAGAAGGTACTAAAAGACTTCTGGAAGGGCTTCGAGAAAACACTTGAAAAAGCAAAAGAGGAAATGAAAAACCTCAAGAAGCAACAGATCCCAACAGGTGTTCATTGTCTCAAATGCGAGGATGGTGAGTATCACATTAAATGGGGAAAGAATGGTCAGTTTTTTGCCTGTTCAAATTACCCAGACTGTACTTCTACAGAAGACTTTAAAAAGCACCTCGATGGAAGCTTTGAGATTCTTCCTAAAGAATATGCAAAAGATCCATGCCCAGAATGTAGTAAGAAGATGGTTGTTAAGAAGGGGCGTTATGGCCGTTTTCTTGCCTGTGAAGACTATCCACTTTGTAAGGGAACTCTTCCTTATACTCTAGATGTTCATTGTCCAGAATGTAAGGTTGGTAAGTATGCGGAGAAAAAGTCTCGCTTTGGAAAAATCTTCTACGGTTGCTCAAGCTACCCAGACTGTGAAAATGCAGTATGGTCACGTCCTCACAAGCTTGATTGCCCCGGTTGCGGTTATGCTGTGATGTGTGAGAAAACTACTAAAAAACATGGAAAGCAGCTTCAGTGTCCAAAATGTCGCCACACAGTGGATTGGGCCGATACCCCTTTCGCATCAGAGGATGATGAATAAAATGGAAAAAACGATAGACAGTAATGTAGAAAAAAATGAGGGCCTTTTTAGAAGGCTATATAATGTAATTTTAAAAGGTTGTGAATCAAAAGCAGCTCCTTGGATTCTGGGAGTACTCTCTTTTACAGAGAGTTGTTGCTTCATTATCCCGCCTGAAGTGATGATGCTTCCCATGGGATATGCTAATCGCAAACGTGTATTTCACTATGCTCTGATCACCACTGTTGCGTCGGTTCTTGGCGCTGTTGCCGGTTACTACATGGGTGCTCTGGCATGGGATATTTTACAACCATTTCTCTTTAGCTATGTTCCTGGTTTTGAAAGTTATTTTGATGTTGTGAAAATGAAATATGCAGACAATGCTACACTTGCATTATTTGTAGCGGCGTTTACACCAATACCTTTTAAGGTTTTTACAGTGGGTGCAGGTGTTTTCTCCGACCAGGTTTCCATTATTCTCCTCATCGGTGCTTCTTTTGTTGGAAGAGGGGCGCGTTATTTTATGCTCTCAGGACTTGTGTACTTTCTTGGCGCGCGAGCAAAGAAAATTATTGAAAAGTACTTTATGAAGTTCACTATTCTTGTTGGTATATTAGTAATTATTCTGGCATTACTTTCAAAACTACAGCATTAGGACTTGAATTTTTTGGGAAGTATTACTATACTTTCACCATCGTGGGGGATTAGCTCAGCTGGATAGAGTAGTTGGCTTCGAACCAATTGGTCAGGGGTTCGAATCCCTTATCCCCCACCATAAAATAAATAAGAACAGCACCTTTCGGGGTGCTGTTCTTGTTTTTAGTCCCAAAATACTTAATTTATAGCGCAATCACATACATTTAAATTT
>JAGLCH010000399.1 GCA_023146355.1 Bacteriovoracaceae bacterium
CCGCTTGGACTCCAGACGTAAAAAACCTAGATAGTATCGAGGCTTTTAAGTGAAATGGTACACCCGAATGGCGTTTCAAAAGTAAAACAGATTGCCAATAAAAACAAACAATTACGAATGATTTAAGCGACTTACCCTTTTTTGATTTTCATCTATTTTCATTGTTTTTCATGCTGTTTCATGGGGTGACTGGTACAAACTGGTACAGATTTTTCGAAAAATAATGGAGACGCTATTATCACAGTAGTAAATCTCCTACGAAATGTAATGTATGGAGAGATTGAAGGCTGAGAAAGTGTGTCATCGAAATTACAACTTGAGTACTCCTTGTTATTTAGTTTTTATAGATGTTTAGTGGAGGAAATATGTACTTTTGGAAAACTGAGCTGCTTGCTGATGATTTAAAGAACGAGCGTCTTAGTAGTGTTGATGAATTTTGTTATTTCTTAATATTTAATATCTTAAGTGTCATTGCTTTATTTGCAATGTTTTTACCGTCTCCTGATTTTCCAACCTTGGAGTTCGTAGATGTATTGTTAGGTTCTTTGATCTATATTACAGGGCTTTGTATTTGCTATCGAACAAACTCATCTGGTGATGGCTCTTCTTTTACGGTACGGTTTGTATCCTTGGGGTTGCCGTTGTGCATACGGTACGCTGTCCGGCTAGGTGTTGCGTTGATCATAGCTGCACTTTTTGTGAGAGACTCTTTTTTATTCGATCTGATCTCTGTCTTTTTCTCAAATGTCTTTCTTTTGGTTTGGATGTTTAGGCTTAATCTTTGGATGAAGTATATTTCTTCAAAGCCTATTTAGAGACTTATTATACGTGCTTGGCATCGTTGGGCAGAGTCATCAGATTTCACTTATGGAATACTTAATTTCTCAGCAAGATTCTATTTTATAGAATTATTTGTGCTTAGGATTACATTCCCGATCTTAATTACTTAACTTTTTCTACTAGTAGCTCAAGTATCAGTAGATATACGAGTATGTTATGATGTCATTTCAGATAGTTGTTATGAGCTATAGGTAGGTATAATTTGAAACAGATTGACTTAGAGTCAAGGGTTGATGTAACGTCAAGACTGAGCAAGGGGCAAGCTAGAAAAGCTTTGTCCGAAATCTTCAATCATGACCCTAATTTAGTTGGATTTACAAAACACAGTCGTAATCAAATGAAAGAGCGAGAGCTTGCCACAACAGACGTACTTAATGTTTTAAAAGCTGGTAAAATGTTAGAGAATCCAGAGTTTGAAAATGGAAGTTGGAGATATAAGGTTCAGACAGCAAAAATAACTGTTGTTGTTGCTTTTAGAAGGCCAAATCATATTGTTGTTGTCACAGCTTGGAGAAACTAATGAACTGTATAATGTGTGGAACAAAATTAGAAAAAATGAAATCTGAACCTTATCACTATACAGACTGTGGATTAAGTAAGGTTTATTTGAATGGAATTACTATTCACCAGTGTCCTAATCAAGAATGCGGAGAAGAAGAGCTAGTCATTCCCAATATAGAAAAACTTCATGAGGTTATTGCAACCGGTGTTGCAACTCAAAAAAATAAGCTTCTCCCAGAAGAAATTAGATTTCTTAGAAAGCATCTTGGTTTTTCGGGAGCTGACTTTGCAAGGAAAATGGGAGTCTCTCCTGAAACTGTAACAAGGTGGGAGAAAGGTAAAGTTAATATGAAGGAAGCAGTAGAAAGACTGTTGCGTGTATTGATCCTGAGCAATGCAGGGCCTTTTAGAGATTATGATAATTTGGAATCTTTTGCGACAATCGAAAGAAAAACTCCTGTTAGGCGAGAATTCAAAATATCTAGACAAAACTGGCTACCAATAGCTGCGTAAATTTATATAACCATTCTTAGATAAAAAAGGCACTCTTGAAGTGCCTTTCGTCGTCACAATTCCTCTGAAGGGAATCAGGTTAGATATTAATAATTAAGGGACTCCAGACGTAAAAAAACCTCG
>JAGLCH010000004.1 GCA_023146355.1 Bacteriovoracaceae bacterium
ACCACCTAAATTCCAGTTATGATTTTTAGCAGCGTGTGTCAAAACGACATAACCACCAAAAATCAGGCCCGCATATAGACCCAAAGAGCCGCCAACAGCAATAGACCTTTCGCTGGTTCCAAAGGCCAGAGACGCTGTTCCCAGCATTGCTCCACCTACCGTTCCGTAGAGCGCCATCGCCGCCAGTGCTTTCGCTTTGGCATCAATTGCATAAGCATTAGAGGCCGCAGTAAAAGAGGTTATTAGTGCAAGTGCAATAAGGAGTGTTTTAATCTTTTGTCCAATCATATTAATAGGATAAGAAAGGAGAATCTCTTTGGCAAATATTTGTGCTAACTAATTTCAATTCGACGTTTTTATCTAATAAAATGGCCAGTAACTGACATGAATTCTTGAGGCGTTTTAGCTGTTTGGGCGCAATTACCCCACTAGACTTGACTTCAATGACCTCTATTTTACCTCTTATATACCTAATAATATCCAACTGACCAACTCCATAGTCCCTCAAAACCTGAGGCCAAATGATAAAAGGGATCCCATCTGCATGTAGCCTTATAGACCATAAGCACTCTAGCCTATCCCCTCGTTGTCCTTTTGAAATCAAACATGCTCCTTTACCCCCCTAAAACTTCTCCGATGAATGGGGGTGACACCGAGTTTTACAATGGCGGCCTTGTGAGCAACTGTAGGATAGCCAGCATGGGATTCAAGTCCATAACCAGGATATTGCTCCCCTAATCGAGTCATTAATCCATCGCGATACTCCTTAGCAATAACGGAAGCGAGTCCTATTAAAACTGACTTACTATCACCCTTCACTATTGTTTCTGCCAAAATAATATCGGGGAGACCAGCGGGGGTTTTATTTCCATCAATTAAAAGAATTCCCGCCTCACCATCGTGACAGCAGATAAAGGAGTCGGCCATCCCAAGTAAGGATGCATTGAGAATATTTATTTCATCAATCTTAGTTGGTGAAACTTCAGAGATTGAAAAAGAAAGAGTGAAAGAACTCTCCTCTCTTAGTAAATATTTTTCCCCTGGTGCAAGAGAATCTACCTCCACTCCAAGTAGCTGCAGAATCTTCAGTCTCTTTTTGGCAGTCAACTTTTTTGAGTCGGTGATACCAATCCCTTGAAGATCAGAAAGTAGACGAGATATTTTTGAAAAATCATCAAACTTCAAAAAAGCGGTTGCTGCGACTACAGGCCCTGCCAATGGTCCACGCCCCACTTCGTCAACTCCTGCTATAAAAGAGTGATCGTCTCCTAAGTAATTAAGGTCAAAAATATTCATATATTCGCTTTCCAGATGAAAAAAAGGCCCGTAAAACGGGCCTCTTCTTTTTTTGAATTTGGTCGAAGATTATCTTCTGTCGTAATCGATTGCGATTCTAGCAGATTTACCAGAACGGTCACGAAGGTAGTAAAGCTTAGCACGTCTAGACTTACCACGTTGTACGATTTTGATCTCATCTACGTTTGGTGAGTGGAAAGGAAAAACTCTTTCTACGCCAATACCAGAAGAAACCTTACGAACTCTAAAGTGACCAGAGAGTCTATTCTTCTCTTTGATTGCGATAACAACGCCTTGAAAAATCTGAATACGTGATTTCGCACCTTCAGTAATCTTAGCGTGTACAGCAACAGTATCCCCAGTTCTAAAATCAGGGTACTTTTCAACATTAGGGTTCTTGTGATCTTCATTTACGATGTCGATTAAATTCATCTTCATCTCCTACTTCAGTTATTCTCCAGAGGCCTGCGATATGAAGGCTTTCGCGAATAAATATTTCAATATGAACTCAGAGGCCTATAATTTATCTATTTCGCAAGCGATCTAGATAAATTGCAACTGCCGAACGAACAGATAAATGGTTGTACCCATCTTCTGCTGCTCCAAAAATTGGCCCAAGCTTAAAATCAGCTTGATCGACAACGCTGGCATTCAATCCCCATCCTGTACCAAATAATAGTAAACATGGAACTTTGTCAAGCTTCATGCGCTCTACCAGTGAT
Organism: Bacteriovoracaceae bacterium; assembly: GCA_023146355.1. Classification (GTDB taxonomy): domain Bacteria; phylum Bdellovibrionota; class Bacteriovoracia; order Bacteriovoracales; family Bacteriovoracaceae; genus JAGLCH01. Next base: position 2,019 of record JAGLCH010000004.1, read on the forward strand.
TTTTCATCACCCGTAAATTCATCAAAATTTGCACCAGTAACGGCGATTATCGGTGCAATTCCCTCTTTTTCTTCAATCCATTTATAGGCGTCTTCCACGCTATTGGCGATACGCGCAACGGCCAATGCATCCTGCCGATCTGGATTATAAAGGGCCGCCTTGTCTTCTTCCCAGTGACCTAAGATTCGACCAACAAGCTCATGTTGGGCCTTAAGTGGGGTAATGATAAAGTACTTTTTCACTCCAAAAGTCCTACAACTTCTTGAAATGTCATGAATATCTAGATTAGTTACCGAGGTGGTTACAACCTCTCCCCTTTTATTATCGATAGGATGGTGTACTAGTCCCAAATAGAGATTACTCATTTTCTTGCTCCGAATAAATATGATAGAGGTCAGCTCGGTGATCTCGAGTTACTCTGAGCTTCTCCTTGTGGCGAAACTCGTCAATTTTAGCATGGTTTCCTGAAAGCAAAATGCTTGGAGGTTCTTTCCCCTCAAACTCTCTTGGCCTGGTATACTGAGGATGCTCTAAAAGGAGGTCATTAAAGCTATCAAACTCAGCGCTTCCCGAGTTTCCAAGTGCTCCTGGAGTAAATCGTACAGCAGAATCTAAAACGGTCATAACCGCAATTTCTCCCCCTGTGAGAACATAATCGCCAATTGAGATGGTCTCATCAACATAATTCTCAAGAAAACGCTCATCAATTCCCTCGTAACGCCCACAAATGAAGACTAGGTCTTTAGAGTCTGATTCTCCCCAGTGAGTTAAAGCAAACTCTTTGCAGTAATCATTGTCCCATACCCTACCCCGAGGGCCGGTATAAATGATGTGGAGCTTGGCCCTGTAGTCATCTCCATATTTTCCGGGGATGACCACTCCCTCGATAAGGGCATTTTTTAAAATATCGGCGCGCATCACCATCCCCTGACCTCCGCCATAGGGGGTTGCATCAACACCTTTATAGTCTTTAGAACAGTAATCTCGTAACTGAATAGCACTCACCTCAAAATTGATGCCACGTGCACCGTTAAAGGTTTGACCTGCCACTCCAGATTCAAGAAAAGGGGTAAAAATCTCGGGAAAAATAGATATGATCCAAATTCGCTTCTTAGTTACGCTCACTGATAACCTCTGGCAACGTAACCTCTAGCCTATTTGACTCTGGGTCGATTAATTGAACAAAGTTTGGAATATTGAGAACATCAACTAACCCAAAATCAGAAGTAGCAATTTCAAAGATATCCTGAAAACCATTGTCATAGACATTTTTTACAATACCAATTTTCTCTCCACTTTGGTGGTCAAAAACCTCAGCATTAATCATGTCAGAAATATAGTATTCTTCATCTTCGAGAGCGGGGAACTCATCTCTTCCGATATGAATAGTAAAAGGGATCATTGCCTCTACATCATTGCGATTTTCAACATTTTCAAGTCTTGCAATAACCTTATTGCCAACTCGAATACTTGCCACCTTAACTAGCTGTCCCTGAGCATCAACAGTACTCCCCTTCTCTTTGGGGTAAATAGTAATCGTGCTCCCCTTTTTTATTACACTTTCATCTTTATTGTAGAGAAAAAAGGAAAACTCACCACGAATTCCATGGGGTTTCACACAAAAACCAAGCTCAACAAGATCTGTTGTCATAATGCTCCTTACTTTTTAAATTAAAGCTCTTATTTAGCAAGAATATACGCTATTTTCAAAGAATTTCTATGCCCCTTAGCTTTTAGCACTCTGTATTTGCCCCATTACAAAATCTGGGATAACAATGAGGACCCAAAACACACCCTAAGCAACCAACATAAGAAGGAAAGATTGTATGAACAATATCAAAAGTCTTCTGCTCACCCTCGCAATACTCAGTTCTGGCGCATTTGCAGATGTAGAAAAAGGCCTTGAGTTTAAGTATGAGCAAGGCGAAGGAACTCTGCACAAAGTAAAAAAAATAAAAAAGCTCTCAGTTCTCTCAAACCTAAATGTTCCAAAGGGGGTCTTTATGTCCCTCATGGGCACTGATTCAACATTCCCAAGCTACTCTGCCCTCAACGCAGACTTTGGTGCAAATCTCTACGAGATCATTTACAAAATAAATAAGCAAAATAATCTTGTTGATGCCACAACTGGCGTTGATCAAGATATCGATTTTGTAGTTGCTGGAAGCGATAAGCGCCTTGAGGTACTTGTAAAAAAGATTGAAGCAAAGCTTGGACCTGAGTCTCTTGAATACTTCAATATTATCAATACCGAGACTCTTTTTCTCGGTGGCCTAAACCTAGACCGGTGGATGCAGGATTGGGGAGAATTCCTTGGGTATGGTAAAGATAAAAACGGTGAAGAAGTTGCTGGAATTTACTACGTAAACCGTGACCGCGGCCTAAAAAAGATCGTGGAGGAAATCTCAATGATGCTTGATCTTCCATTCATAGAATCAGCTTCCCCCTCTGGTATCAGCGGAAACTACGGTGGAAATATTGAAATGACTCCAGATGGAACTCTCCTTTTTGGTGACACAATGGACTCAAAGCAGTCCAAGCAAATGATTAGAAAAAATGGCCGTGTCAACTACGCTAAAGTTGATACAAGCTGGCTATCAGTTGGTCATTTTGACGAGCAGATGTCTGTTATACCATCAGTCAAAGAGTGTAAGTATCCAGCAGACTATAAAGGGCCAAAAGCAAACTATGCAATAGTTGTTGCTGACCCGATCTGGGGACTTAAGGAAATCTACAAGTATAAAGGTAATACAAAATACATCACTTACCTTGCTGAATATAATCCTGAAATGAGCGAGGCCATTATCGTTTCGAAGGACCAAGAGGAATACTTTGGTATCAGAAAACTTAAAAAAGCTATTCGCTACTACCTTGAAGACACAAAGACATTTACTTTTAAAAACACGACAAATAAAAAGAATAAGTTTGATAGAAACAGCTCAAAATTTTGCACCAAAACAACAAAACTTCCTAGACGCTATTGTGATCTTATCGCTTACAACATCTACGTTGCAAAAATCATCGATCAAAATGAAGAGATCGTAAAATCTAAAACGCCTTGCAAGAACGATCACATTGTAAAAGTCCCTCAAATATACCGCGAAGTATTCTACAGTGGTAATCCAGAAGGTGCTGTCTCTTTTCTTCCAGGAACTGCAAATATGGTAGTACTTAGAGATAACCTAATTGTTCCAACCACAACATTTGATGGTTACCAGCAAGTAGTTCATGATCAGCTTGGAAAAGCAGTTGGTGGAAATGAGAAGGTTCATTTCATCATGGAAAAAGCTGAGTATCACGACCTTATGGGCGAAGTTCACTGTGGCACCAATGTTTTCAGAGAACTCAATCTACAAATTCCAAACAT
>JAGLCH010000040.1 GCA_023146355.1 Bacteriovoracaceae bacterium
AAAAATAAAAAGCCCCATCTATAATAAAGATGGGGCTTTTTTATGTACTAAAATTTAATACTTCTATTTATTATGTACTAAAATTTTATTTCCAGTTTGGAAAAGGATATCTAATTTATCAGCTTCCATAGTCGCTTCAACAACTCCCATCCCAAACTTAGGATGATCAATTATATCACCAATTACAAACTGACTCTTAGGAGAGTACTTTTGTGGTTCGTTTTTACTCCCCATAACATCAGCTTGCCACTTGTTTTCAAGAAGCTCAGCTTTAGCGCTAGCAGATTTTCGCCCTGGAGAGGTGCTCTTTTTTCGTGTTGCTTTCTTTGCAGCAGCATTGGGATCTTTATAGGCATGAACGCCTTTGCAGGTATTACACATTACCTTTCCAACAGTATTGATATCTTTCATCACAGTAATCGTGTGCGAAAGTGCCATTTTACATTTATTGCAGTAGGAGAGAATGTCTTTTCCAGCGGAAACTTGAGACATGATAGAACCTTTATTTTAGTGTTAAACTGAAGCTACAAGGTTATTGAAATAATAGATTAAAGTAAAGGGATCATTTTTTCCATGAAAAAACAGAAATTATTTGAGAAAGCAAAGGATTTGCCGATTAAGCCTGGTTGCTACTTGATGAAAAACAGTCGAGGCGATGTTATTTATGTCGGAAAGGCAAAATCACTGAAAAGTCGCGTTAGCAGCTACTTCTCAGGGGCTGAGAAAGACAAAAAAACCACTATTCTAGTGGGACATATTAGCGATTTTGAGTTCATTTTAGTTGCCTCAGATGCAGAAAGTTATGTTCTAGAAAATAACTTAATTAAGAAACATTCACCAAAATATAATATTCGGCTAAAAGACGACAAGTCTTACCCATATGTTTATTTAGACTTGGGCGAAAAATATCCTCGCATTGAGTATAAAAGGAAATTTAAGCGTAAGAGCTCTATGGAGATTTTTGGGCCATTTACTACAGGAAGCAACGTTAAGGAAGTTGTGAAGCTTTTGCGCAAGCTATTCTACGTGAGAGATTGTTCTAATCGTCAATTAAAATCCAGAAAAAGGCCCTGTCTTCTATTCCAAATGGACCAGTGCCAAGGACCCTGTGTTAGTAAGGTTTCCGAGGCCGAATATAGTCGACATATTTCTAAAATAGTTCAGTTTTTCTGCGGTAGGCCTGAGCCTACCCTGATGGCACTAGAAGAGCGGATGCAGAACTATGCAGAGATAGAAGAATTTGAGAAAGCAGCATCTATTAGAGACTCTATTAAAAGATTAGAAGAGTTTGTCTCCCAGTCGGTGCAGCAAAATGCCGAGGATTTAAAAGGAGAGAGGTCTCTTGATGTTATCGGTTTCTATAAAGGTGATGAGGAAGTTGAACTATCATTTTTCATTGTTCGAAATGGAATACTACTGGGGAGTAAGAACTTTTCTTTCAGAGGGCTAGTGAGTGATAGTAATCTTGATGAGGAGATTGAAAGATATATTCTTCAGTACTATGAAAAAACAAATGATTCTATCCCTAAGAGAATTGTTATTTCTTTTGAGCGAAATAGAAGGGATCTCTTTGGCGAGGCCCTTAACCTTCTGCTCAATGAGCGCTCTCCTCACAAAGTTCGATTCTCTGGTAGCAATGGAACATTTAAGTCTATTTCCGGGCTAGTAGATCAACAAGCAAAAGAGTATCAGCGAGTTCGTCTCTCCCATCAAGAATCGATCTATTCAGGCTTAAAACGTCTTGGCGAATTACTTGGAATGAGTGAGAGGCCAGTTGTTCTTGAGTGTTACGATATTGCTGTTTGGAGCGGAAGCTCTCCTACTGCCTCACAGGTCGTTTTTCACGAGGGGCGCCCAGATCGATCTGCTTACCGCCATTTTCATATGGAGGAGCGAGAAGAGGGAAATAACGACTTTGAGATGATGAAAGAGGTGCTTACTCGAAGAATGGCCCATGGAGTTCTTCCTGATGCCTTTATTGTTGATGGAGGGAAAGGACAAATAAACTCGTTTGTCTCTGTGCTAAGAGATTTGGGGCTTGATATTCCTGTTGCGGGCATAGCTAAGGAAAGGACAACTAGTGACTTCAAATCGAAAGAAGTTGAGAAGAGTGAAGAGAGGCTAGTCATTCCTGGAAGGAGTAACTCTTATCCTCTAAGAAAGAATCCGGCACTTTTTAGAATTTTGGTTGAGATGAGAGATGAGGCACATCGCTTCTCAAGAAGGCTTCACCACAAGGCAGAGTTGAAGAGGATTATTCCAGGTATTTAATAATATTAATTTAAAACGTGAACTTTTTTACACGATCCACTGCCACATTCTGGACAGCGTGCTGACTCTTGTACGACAAGGTTCTTGTAGTCAGACATATGTGAAAAAATAAGTTTTGCGCCACAAATTTTACAGTCGTCAATTTGCTTCTTTACCTGAATTGCATCGCCGAAGTATTCTTCAAATTTTTCGAACTTGAAATCAGTGTAGTTATTAAGCGCCATTATATGTCCTTAGTATCTCTATTATTAAGCGGTCTATTAACCTCATCGGGCATATATCAATTGAATTAAAACTTTCTGTGTATTTGAGGAAATTGGGCATATTTTTTCCCATGCATAATTTACCTCTAAGGTGAGTTCATTTAGTGAAGCAACTCAATGGACTATTAGGTGATTAACCGCTATCCTAGAGGCCTATGAAAGACCATTTTGACCGCCTTAGAGACATTTCAGTTAAGTTTGACTCCAAAGACTTGGAGTACAGCTCATGCTTTGAATCAGCACTATTTCCCCTCCCTCCTTGGGAGCTTGAAACTGCTGAGGAAGTGTTGCCTATCTCAACGGGAGCTGAGCGGAGTGAAAAAGAGAAGACTATCGTTTCTCTCGAGAAGTTTGTAGAAAAAGAGACTAAAAATATACCTGTTGGGGAAGAAAAAAAAGTTGCCTTCGCCGGTGGTGAGGTAGCAATTTCCACTACGGCCTGTGAAATAGTTCATCAGCTACAGGGAAGCGCTCCGGATTTGGTATCTAATAAGCTTTTGGCCGTTTTTCTCGGTGATCTTATCCCATCTGATGAAAATGATGAGAAGGTTAATCAGATCAATGGGACCCTTTCACGAATGATAAGTGCTATGAATCTTTCTGATGGTGAGTTTGAGCGCAAGTCTAGCCTTCGCTATGCCATCGATGAAGATGATGAAGTAAAGAGCAAAGAGGTTATTGATCAATTTTTTACCTATATCTATTCGCACCAAATTAAGGTCGTTTTGACTTTTGGAGGACTAGATTCTCGCTCACTTATTGGAAAAAGGGACCGCTTAGCTCGTATCCACGGGAAATTCATTCAAAAGAAAATCTCATTTTCAGATGGAACAAGCTACCTATTTAATATTGTTCCCATATTTCATCCAGCATACCTTAGGGTTAATCCGAAGATGAAAAAAACCACATGGGAAGACCTTCAGAGAGTTATGCGCTTCTTAAATAAGTATTAATATTACTTGAGTATTTTTAAGCGCGGCGTTAAAATAAATCAATCGACATGATTGTCGGTTAGTACCAATCCATGGAAAGGAGAGGACTTGCTTAGGACTAGCTTTAAATTGATACTTGCAGCACTACTGTCGCTGTATGCGTTTACAACTGTATATGGGGCCACTTTTACTCCCAAAATTCGCGTTCGTATTGCCAAGAATATTTCAGTTGTCTCTATTTCAGGGATGGATCTCAATCGAAAATTTATCTCAGACCAATCGGTTAAGCATTATGCTGGCAGGAAGCGAATTAAATTCAACTGTCAAAATATTGATTATAAAAAGTATCAGAAAAAAGGTGCGATTCGCTTAGTTTCAGTTAATTCTGATACTGGGTTGGTTACATTTGGAGAAGAAAAATATAGTGGAAAAATTCTGATCACAACCTCCGATGATTTTAAGAGCTGTGATGTCATCAACGAAGTAGATATTGAAAGTTACATCAGCTCGCTACTCGCCAAAGAAATGAATGGCACTTGGCCTGTTGAAGCACTAAAGGCACAGGCGGTTGCTGCTAGAACATATGCAATTTATAAAATCCGACAGAGGCAGTTTGCAAAAAAGAGAGGTCGTGCCAAAGTTTATGACATTGAAAACTCAGAAAAACATCAAGTCGGTGGACATTTCTTTGACGCGACAGTGAATACATTAGATGCAGCTCGGGGAACTAGAGGACAGGTGTTACTCACCAAGGCCGGTAATCTAACTGAAACTTTCTTTCATGCAAGTTGTGGTGGTCAAACAAAAACTCCCGATCAGGTTTGGAGCAATATTGTTGAGGGCTATACTTCAGTAAAATGTCCGCGCTGTAAAAAATCAGACAAGCAATCATATATAAAGAAAATAACTCGCAAAAGATTTGTTAGCTTTTTGTCATGGGCCTCTAAGAATAAATTTATCCCTTTTTCGAAAAATATTCAAAGATTTGTAGTTGCACCCGACCGTCTAAAGAATAGTAAGATGCGTGTTTATGTTGATAGTAAGGTTTACATTTTAGAAAAGTCATTATTAAGGCGTTACTTTGGACGGTTTGTTATTCCATCAAACCACTTTGTGATTTCACTTGAAGATGATATCCTTGTTGTCATCGGAAAGGGCCATGGCCATGGAGTTGGCATGTGTCAGCTTGGCGCTCTGCAAATGGCCAGGGATGGAAGGACATACAACTCTATTTTGTATCACTACTTTCCAAATCATGTACTAAAGAAGATTTTTAAATAATGATATCAATTAAAACGGTTCTCTCCATTTTTGTTCTTTTCCTTTTGGCCCAAAAATCTTTTGGTTACACTGTTCTCATTGATCCTGGGCATGGTGGTGAAGATGGTGGAGCAAGTGGCCATTACTTCATTAAAACAAGAAGTGGTAAGTCGAAGAGGATTCTTGTTCAAGAAAAAGATCTCGTGCTTCAAATATCAAAAAAGGTCTATAGCAGGTTAAAGCAGAAACGCTATAAAGTATTTCTTACTCGTAGTATTGATCGCAGCGTCACTCTTCAAGGTCGCGCGGATATTGCAGAGAAAGTTCAGGCAGACCTCTTTATTTCAATTCACCTCAATTCTGCTTTCAGTAAAAGCGCTTCTGGCATTGAGACTTATTATCTCGATAACCACACGGATGCAGCAGTCAGGAAGGTTGAAGAGGTTGAGAATAGAATGCTAAAAGGGGAGGATCTGACAATACAACAAATTCTTATTGACCTTGTTGTAGAGAGAACTGCAAAAACCTCGCGCAGCCTAGCTACAACTGTCCACAATAAACTGATCTCTGAGGTTGCGATCCCTTATAAAATGAAAGATCGAAAAGTGCGCGCCGGAGTCTTTTATGTTCTTGCCCTAGCAAAGAGGCCAGCAGTCCTTTTGGAGGCAGGTTTTATGTCTAATGAAAAAGAACTCTACAAAATGACCACGAAAAATTTTCAGAAGAAATTTGCAAATGCTGTTGTAGAAGGCATCGATCGTTTTATGCTTCATAAACACAAAAACCAACCTATTCTTTTTTGA
>JAGLCH010000041.1 GCA_023146355.1 Bacteriovoracaceae bacterium
TGAACAGCTTCAATCCCATCCTTTGCCATGATTAAAGTAAATGGATAATCCTTTAAATAGAGGCGAATAAGCTCTCTATTTGCCTCACTATCATCAACAATTAAGATTTTAGCTTCGAGCTTCTTAAGGGGTACCAGTGAACGTTCTGTCTTTTCCTCCCTACTCTCCACCGTAACTGAACTATAAGGTATGCTCAATTGATAGAAAAAATTTCCTTCAGCATCATGATCCGTTTCGAGCTTGCCTTCCATCAGCTCAACTATCTTTTGCACCATTGAGACTCCGCGCTCTATTGGTGGGAACTTATTTTCACCTAATGGGCAGACCACTGCTTCATGTGTGGTGAGTGTTACCTGGATATTTTCTCTCTCATCTAAAACAATAAGATCAACTGAAATTTTGATCAAGGCACATTTCATTGTGTGGTCAACATTATCTAGTATTATTCCAAAAACCTGAGATAGCCTCTTGCTATCACCATAGATCAAAGGAGCAATCAGCTTCTTATAGCTAATCTCGCAACGCCCATCCTCTGGCCGAAATACTTTACTTAATAGTTGAACGACATCAAAAGGATCGTTCATAATATTTAGTTCACCAGATTCAATTTTTGAAATATCTGTTATCTCCTGAGAAAGGTGATAAATGAGTTTACTGGCCTCCTTTATCGACTTGATGTGATTCTTTTGAGCTTCTTCTATCTCTTCTTCAAGCATCACATCAGTTACCCCAAGTAGGACATTGAGTGGAGAACGGATCTCCTTTGCAATACCAATAATAAATTCAGTATTGGACACCAGAGAATTTTTGATCACTTCCTCTTTGGCAAATAACTCTCTTGAAAGAGATTTTACCTTTATCTCATCATTATCAAGGTGCTCTTTAAGCTTCATTTTCTCTGTTATATCTGATGTAAGTCCAGCGACATGATTAGGCCTTCCCTCACTATCTCTCTGATAGATAACCCCAGTAACTCTCACCCATTCCCAGTTATCATTTTCAATCTCTCTTCGAAATTCATAGTTGAGTACAGGATGCTTTCCATTTAAAAACTGGGATAGTTCTTTGTTTAAACCATCAAGGTCGTCTTCATGAACACGGTTAAAAAACTCTTTTGGGGTTAACCTAGATCCCACTCCATGCCCAGGAATACTTCCAAAAACTTTATCAATAATTATAAGATCTTTTTCAAGATCCCATTCCCAGAACTCCATTTTCTCATCATTTACCACTGCTTGAAGCATGCCAAGACGCTTTGCTGTGTTTTCATCTTCTTCAATTTCAGCTGAAATATCTTTAACAAAACCGACAAAGCTTAAAGGATTCGCCTCTTCATCTCGCTCAATAATACGGCCAAAATCTTCAACCCATATATCTCCATGGTGTAAGCTCTTAACTTTGTAACGAATATGATAGATAGGAGTTCGCTCATTTATATAGTCTTCGAATGCGGCCTCAACTTCATTTTTAAACTCAGGTAATACATGTTTGAGAAAGGTATTGTAACAACAACAATCAGGATCGACTTCAACCCCCATAACCTTGACCCATTGCTTTGAAGACTTCATGGACTTACTGTTTATATTATAATTCCATACGCCAATGTGACTGTTATTCAAAACAGTAGAAAGTTCATCTTGAACCTTCAGGACTTCTTGATAGACTGAGTCGTATTGCTTTTTAAGCACGATTACAAATGCTATTAAAATCACAACGACAATAAAAGAAATTGATAATATATATTCCACGCCCATGGGCCCCCTAATCTATTCTTCAATATTTTCTATCGGATAGGATGCACTCAACTTTTAGTTAATTTTACCGATAAGTTAGTTATGAGTGTTCTAACAAAAAAACATAAGTCATATTTACTCAAGTACAGGACGTATGCTTTTACGCTAGATTTATTTATTATTACTCTACTGAATAAAGTTATTATTCAGTCCTATGGACTCTATCTAAAAACCGTTTTCTTTCACTATCCTCAAGCAAAGCAGCTTGAGATTCTTGCAGGAATAGATAAGGTCTTTCTTGGGATACTATCTCTGCTCTTTGTGAGCTACTTTACTTTCTCCTATTACTTGGGACAGGGGCAAACGCCCGGAAAGATTATATTTGGAATTAAAATTGTCGATAAGAACTACAATTCTCCAGGAATCGTGGCCAGTTTTTTGAGAACGATAGGATATATTTTTTGCTACATAACTGGGCTCCTCCTTTTTGCTCTCCCCTATTTCACAAAAAAGGGAAGTGGTTTTCAAGATTGGTTCTCAAGAAGTTCAGTAGTTCGTACCAACTCATTACTTATACCATCGGCAGAGCTAGTCCAGTTTACAGGGACTACTGAGCTTGAAGAAGAAAAGATTGCAGCTTAAACGAGATCTAATTTATGGAGTGCTCAACGAAAAAGAGCACTATAAATAGTGCTCTTCAAACAAATCTAAAAATACTCAATAGCAAAAGCTATGATCTTGTATTTTTAGCAATCTCAACCAAAGCGTGTGAAGCTTCTGCGATAAGAATAAGAGGCAGAGATAGAACAACCCCACCAATTAAACCTCCAATCAGCCCAGCAACACCACCAGAAACTACACCAGCAATTGTTGTAAGAACAACAAATGCAGCACAAATCCATACAATAAACTTAGAAACAGTAATCGTAACCTTATAATCCATAATTTCCTCCATAGTTAAAATTATCATCGTCATTATTGAGAATATCTTAATGACTTAATTTTTACAGACGAGGAAAAACAAGGGAGTGACCTCCAGCATCGCCTTACTCTTGAATTTTAAGGTATTTAATTCATAGTTTGAGACCTTCAATAACGATATTGCCACAAACTATATTAACTGAGCGCGATTCTATGCTAAAAGAGTTTCATACACATTTTCAATGGAGACCAAATGGACTTAGTAACATTAAAGCAGTATTGGCCAATTCTCTTAATTATAGCTTACTTTGGCCATCGTAAATATAAGACAATTAAGGTGAGAAAAATGATTCCAGAATTAAAGAAAAATGGGGTTCAAATAGTAGATGTAAGATCTCCAGATGAGTTCAAAGCTGGTAACAATCCTGAATCCATCAATCTTCCAGTTAATGCAATACTGACACAAATAAGTAAGCTAAAAAAAGATCTACCAGTAATCGTTTGCTGCGCTAGCGGCTCCAGAAGCGGTGTCGCTGCACATATGATTCGAGCGAAGGGATTTAAAGTTTACAATGCTGGCAACTGGCAAAATACCTTTTAATTCAATAAAATAAGGGGAAGCATTTGTTTCCTCGTTTTAAAACTTCTCACGTCGAAGTTTCTTCTTAATCGAATCCATCTTCTTTCCATCAAGTCTTCTTTTCACCGAACCTCTGGTTGGTTTAGTGGCCTTCCGTTTTTTTGGCGGAAATTCCACTGAGAGTAGAAGCTCATGAAGCTTGGCAATACAATCATCAATATTTTGATTTTGACTGCGCTGACGCTGGGAGGTCATCACTACCTTAGTATTAACAATGAAGCGCCTGTATTTTTCTTTAAATCGATCCTTGATTCCACGATTAATGACAGATGATGACTCCATATCCCACTCAAGCGTTGCCTTAGAGTTAACTTTGTTCACGTTCTGTCCCCCAGCACCTGAGCTGCGAGAAAAACTAAATGAAAATTCAGAGTATGGAATTTTGATCATACGTAACTCAAAAAAAAGGCCTCACATTTGAGAGGCCGGTTAAAATTATTTCTTTTCTTTTTGGTTCCAATTAAAGTGGAGCTCTTCAAGCTGAGCTGCAGCGGGCCTCGAAGGAGATCCTGCCATCATATCAGTTGCAGAGTTAGTCTTAGGAAAAGCAATAACATCTTTAATGAATTCTGTTTTCATGAGAATCATCATAATGCGGTCTAGACCAAATGCTAATCCACCATGTGGAGGTACTCCAAATTTTAGAGCATTAATGAAGAAACCAAACTGCGAGTCGATCTCTTCATCAGTCATATTCAGGCACTTAAACATATGAGACTGAATCTTATTGTCATAAATTCTGATAGATCCGCCACCAAGCTCGTAGCCGTTACAAACAACATCGTAAGCATCGGCCTTACATTCGCTTAGACTGCCATTTTTATCACCTGGAGCACCGTTTAAGAATTTTTCAAGGTCGCATGCCTTAGGCTGAGTGAATGGGTGGTGACGAGCTGCAAATCGCCCAGCTTCTTCACTCCACTCAAATAAAGGAAAGTCATTAATCCATAGGAATACATTCTCTTTACAATGAAGCTCAAACTTGTTTCCAAGAAAACGTCTTACTGCATCTGCAGAAGCATGGGCAACTTCATGATTCATATCAGCGAAGAACATCCATAGGCCATTGCCCTTCTCTGGTGACATACTATCTAAACCAGAGTAGATCTCATCAGTGATAAATTTGGAAACACCACCAGTTCTCTTTCCATCTTGTGTTTTAAACCAAGCAACACCTTTTCCACCATAAGGCCTTACAACTTCAACAAGAGCATCGATATCTTTTCGTGCCATTGTCCCCATTGATTCAGGAAGGAAAATCGCTTTAACTAATCCGCCGCTATTAGCAGGACCAGAAAAAACTTTGAATTCAGATGACTTAAATAGTTCTGCTGCCTTCATGTGCTTGAGTTCAAAACGAGCATCTGGTTTATCACACCCGTAAATATCCATTGCCTCATCGAAGCCCATCACTGGGATAGAAAGACCATCTTTAAGGCCAAAAATTTCTGCGAGAAGCTTTTCTATTAAATTTTTAATATACTCAGGAGTTGCAAAAGATATTTCCATATCGATTTGAGTGAACTCAGGCTGACGATCAGAACGAAGATCTTCATCACGGAAACACTTACAAATCTGAAAATATTTGTCTGTTCCGCCAATCATCAAGAGCTGCTTTAGAGTCTGGGGCGACTGAGGAAGGGCGTAAACCTGACTTGGGTGAACACGACTAGGAACAATGTAATCACGAGCACCTTCAGGAGTGGACTTGTAAAGCATTGGAGTTTCAACTTCTACGAAGTCTTCATTCATAAGAACGTTTCGAACTTTAAACGTTGTCTGAGAACGAAGCTTAAGCATATCCTGAAGTTTTTTTGTTCTTAGGTCTAGGTAACGGTATTTGAGCTTTAAGTCGTCACTTGCCCCAACCTGACCGTAAGGCAAAAATGGAATATTATCTTTATCAGACTGGCTCATTACTTCTATCTCAGAAACGAGAAGTTCAACCATCCCTGTTTCCATTTTCCTATTCTGAGCGCTATCTGGACGAACACGAACAAGACCTTTAGCTCTAATAACAGATTCAAGTGAGCAATCTTTTAAAATCGATAGGTCTCCCTTGAAATCTTCAAAATTGAGTTGAGTGACTCCATACTTATCGCGAATATCAATAAAGTGGATTCCTCCAAGGTCACGGGACTTATTAACCCAACCACACAGGACAACTTCAGTCCCACTATTTTCTTCTCTTAGCTCACCACAATTGTGACCATTGATTCTGCCCTTAATAGAGTCCACCATTTGCGAAATCTCCTCTTATGAATTAGTGTTTTTGTATGAAGCATTTTATAACTATAATAAGCCTACAATTTATCGTTTTTCTTACCTCATGTCATGCTGAAAATAAGCTAGACCCCTTTAAATTAGGGGCACTAACCCTTGAAAGCGGAGAGAGAGTCGAGCTTGAAATTGTTTACAGTGACAAAGATCACTCACGGGGCTTAAGCGCCAGAAAATCTGAAAGCTTAGGGCCCAACAAGGGAATGCTTTTTTACTACTCCAATATGGATTTGCGCCGCTTTTGGATGCCCGACACCTATTTTGACCTCGATATTTTTTTCTTGAGTAGCAACTTTAAGGTAATTGAAATTGCAAGAAATATGAAGGCACATCCTGGACTTGAAGTACCGCCAGCAATAGGAAAGACCCCTACTGTAATGTGTCGCCACGTCTTAGAAATGAGAAGTGGAGATCCCCTTTCAAAGGCAATAAAAATAGGGGCCACTCTCAAGTGGACAGGAAAAATTTCAATTGAAAAAGTTGAAAGTAATTTAAAGATGCTTAAAGGTTTACTCAACAAGCACTAGGTATTCATCCTTAGCAATAAAGCCGAGATGTTCGCGAATTGTCTTTTTCTGGTGCCCTTTACTCTTTTTAAGAAGCCCTATTTCCTTAATCAGTCCTTGATTACTATCACTAATCATTAGGTAATCTCTCTGGCGTTCTGCAAGGTTACTCTCACGCTGATAGTATTCAACAATTCCACGGTCAGCAAAAACAAGTCTTACAAATAGGATAAGACAAAATACCCATGCCCCTCGCTCAAGGTACATCAAGTATTTTTCTGTTTGCGTTCTACTAGATAATTTTTTTGTATTGCGAGTGCTAGGACGAGCTGTTGTCGCATCTGATACCAGCGCATATTTTGTCTTTACACGACTAGTTCCAAGTTTATTTATAGGCTTTTCGAGAGTTTGTCCCTCAGCGCCTGGCATTCTTCTTTCAGTTGTGGACCTTACTGGTCTTGCACTTGGAAGAGGCGGAACCTGAGTTTTATTACCCTGGTTACGAGAGGGGAGAGAATTTACATTTATAGCTTGAGAAGCTGAATGTTCAGTTTCACGAGCAAAAGAAGAGGGCCCTGCACTAACCGCTCCAGCTCCGCGAGATAGGCCATCCATTGCCGCTTTTTTCAGTTCACGCTTACGCCTTAATTCATCTAGACGCTTTTTTCTGAGTTCCTTCTCAGCGCTTAAATCATTTCCTTGATTAACTTCCAAGTTTACTTCCTGTAACTATAAATTAATTTTTTTATGCGTGTACTAATTGTAACACGTAAAGAATGACGCACAAGCGAAAAATAACTTCTACTGCAATACAAAATTGGAATCTTTTCCAACATCATCTTCTACTGAAAGCCAAAATTTTCGAAGAGCACAAATCTCTGAAAGAAAAAAGTAAAGTGTTGGTATACGTTTTACTTCATCAAAAATTTCAGATGAGAAAATATCATGCCCTGAATTAAAAAGCTCAAAGAGTTGAGTGAAAACATCTGAACTTTCTTTTGCCTCAATTCTAAAGCTTCGTTGCTCTGAAGAAAAGTCTGTAAGCTGAACAAGTTCACGGAGAGGGCCTTCGAGATACATAAAGAAGCGTGCTGCAATTTTAGCATCACCTATTGGACCTAGTTTTATCAATGTACTGGCACGATCTACTGAAATTGAATTATAAAAAATTTGAAAAGAATTATCTTCTTTTTTCATCCACCAACTAAATCCAGGGTCACTGATATTACAAATCCGGTCTTCATCGATTGGAAACCTACGATTAAATAGGAGATTTACGATAACTTCAGCTTGCTCAACAGAGGCCGATTCGAAATAGCGCACGCCAATGAGGTCATCGCCTTCAATCTTTAGCTTATGAAAAAGCTCTCCATCTCTTTGATCTAAAAGCTTGAATGTCTCAGCAATATTATTAGTTGGGATACCACGAAGACAAAAGGTGCTAATTCCCTTATCTATTCTAAAAACAAGTCCGGCACCCTCAGGGTAGGAATCAGTTTTTTCATCTACAAAATGTGGAGAATTGGTATACAGGTGGTCAGACAGGTCAAAATCATGGGCCGGTGTAATATCTTGTCCTAATTTTTTTTGTGACAAATACTTAGATAGCTCCAATGTCTCTATAGCAAGAGATTCTAAGCTCAAATCTTGAAATTCCATTTTCATACTCCGAGGCTTCCGTGCGTGTCTTGCAAACTTAAGCAAAACAATTACTTACCTGAATTGTAGAGGTAGTGAGAACGTATTGACAAGAGGTGTTAGATTTTTTTTTTACCAGAGGATAGTAAATAGTGCCTGAACTAGTTTTAGCGCCAAAACAACAACCAGTGGTGAGATATCTAAAGGCAAATCTTGAGGAAGATACTTTCGAACAGGCCTTAAGGAAAACTCTGCGATCATATTGATCTTCTTTACAATATTATGATGCGAGAATTGAGGTAAATAAGAAAGAATCCAATCTACAATCAAAAGAAAACAATAAAGATTAATCAGGGCCCTAATCAAAGCCTACTCCCGGTTATCATTCGTTCAGATTTTAGGCCGAAATAGTTTAAAGAACAACCTAAAATTGATCCGAATAATTACCAAAATACGGTGATAAATTCGCGAAATCGTTTTCTCGAGATCATCTCGGTCTGTATCGTTATATACATGACAAAGACACATCCCAAAAAAGAAAAAACACATTACGAGGAATATCCACATTAACCCCACAATGAAGGTATAGTAGTCCCCATAATTCGCCACAAGATTCGTCCTAGCATACTGAAAATACACAACAAATGCCCACTTTCCGACAACCAAACTGACAACAAAAGTAAAAGCGCCAAGAACTGCGCCTTTAAGCTTTAATTTCCAGTTAAAAAACCAGAGATAAAGGAAGGTAAAGTAGACTAAAAGGATTGTTCCATAAAATAAATTCGACTTAACAAGATAAGTGGCCCACCAACTGAGCCAGTTGATTGACTGTACTACATAATCAAAGTTTGGCACGACACCACTTAAATAAGTTAAAATGGTATTAGATTTAATAACCGAAATAACCAAGAGAATAAATGGAGGCAAAGCAAAAGCACAGACCAAAAGAACAGCAGTCATTCCAATAACAACAATTCCCTTAAGATAATTTTTCCAGGATAGAAGAGTTTTGTCTTCAGTAATGAGAAAAATACCATTCCAAACTGAATTTACAAGTCCAAGAGATGTGAATGTTAAGATAACAACATTGAACCCTGTAAGCCCTTTATTACCAAATAAAGGACCTGAAATAATTTTGCGAAGAAGTTCCACCATTTCTGGTGCTGCTTGAGGAAAGAGCCCCCCTACTAGAGCAAAAAAATGGGCCTCAGTCTGCCCGATATCCCCAAGAAAACTTCCAACAACTCGAAGTAAAAGTAGAGCAAGGGGAACCATGGTCATCAAGATATAAAATGATGAGGCAGCAGCGAGAGTCACCCCGCGCCGCTGACTGAATAGTCTAATGGCCTTAGCAAATCTGTAGAGAAAGAGCCTTATGCTCATTAAAGTCTCGCGAGGAGGCCTGAAAATAGCTTCCAAAACTGATTTGAAGATTCTATTTCTACCCCTTCACTTGGGGAGTGAACTCCTGTGATATTAGGACCAATACTGATGGCATCAAGGTCACCAAGACGATCTTTAATAATTCCACACTCAAGCCCTGCGTGAATTGCCTTAACTTTCATTTCACCACCAAAACTCTCTCTATACTCAGCTTTCACAATATCTAAAAGCTCACCATCAAAAACAGGTTTCCAGCTAGGGTACTCCCCTTCTCTTTTTACATC
>JAGLCH010000042.1 GCA_023146355.1 Bacteriovoracaceae bacterium
CATCATCAATTGGCCTTTTAGAAGACTTCTCCTCTCTTACGGAGCAGGGATCTACACCAGAATGATCACAGGGATTCCTGTTCTCGACACCACTGGTGGCTTCAAGTGTTTCAAGCGCTCAACCCTTAAATCAATCAACCTCGATCGTATTATTTCTAATGGTTACTCTTTTCAATTAGAGCTCAACTACAAAGTTTGGGCACGAGGCCTTAAAATTACAGAGCACCCAATCGTCTTTACAGAGCGTCGTGATGGTGAGTCTAAGATGGGCGGCGGGATTATTATTGAGGCCGTCTTTGCTGTTTGGCGATTGCGCTTTGCTAAGATGTTAGGAAAGCTAAACTAGCTTTCCTTTCCGAAATAGTCACAACTCAAGTGGGGATACTTATCCTTGATTGAATCAATAAAATTATCCTTCATGTTTGTACTATAGGGGACAAGTGAGATTGAGAGGGCGCAGTGAACAAGTGCCACTATTACTCTTAATTTCTTGTTTTCGATTGAAAGAATCCCTTTTATTACAAAGTAGATAAGCGGAATTATGCAGTGGAATGTGTACCACGGCTCACTTGTTTGGCTTCTTATGATAATCCAATAAAGGGGCTGGAGCAGTAGGGAGACAAGCATTACCTTATCGAACCAATCTTCACTCTTTATGAGCTTTCTTCCTCTTTTGAAAAAGTAGACCATCAAAGTAAGTGCGCCTACAAAACCAATCCCTCTGGTTATGGAAAATGTGAGATAGCGGCCAATAAACTTACCACTTAATAGTACAGAGAAGTCACTCCCCCCAGTGTGATGATCAAAGTTGAGTTCCCCAACCGGAAAGTAGGGATTGTCGTAATTATTAGTCTTTATGTAGTAGAGCCAAAAAAGCATGGGAACAATAGCAGTCCCAAATAGGGTGCCTAACGCAAATCTGCTCAAAACAGTTTTTCTTTTGGGGGCATAAAAAAGATATCCAACAAAAAAGACAAAGAAAGCAAAGATACATAATACTTTTGTGATCGCCGCCAGGACGCACAGAGTGAATGCTAATTTGATTGAGTCCTTCTTGATGAAGTAGAGGGACCAAATAGTGAGAGTAAATGCCATTGAGTCCGGAATAAACTTTACTCCATGGATATAGATAATAGGTGTAAAAGCAGCAATTAAGACTGTGAGGTACAGGTTCAGCTTTGTATTGGTTTTGTCTGGATCTGTGAGCTTCAAGAGTCCTATGGAGCTTGCGATTAAGCACAGAAGAGGAAGTAGCTTTGCGTAAAGGAAACCCGGTGCGATTTCCCGTATGATAACGGCAGCAAAGTGAAACAGAGGTGGCTCTTCTAGCCATGAGCTTTTTAAGTGCCTGATACTATCTGTGACGCAGGGGAGTCCTTCTCCAGTAATCGTGAAGTTCTCTCGATACAATTCAACTAAATTGATAGCGATGGTTGCTTTATCATTGAGATAAAACTTACTAAACACAAAGTAGAGTGCAGTAATTAGGGTGAGTGCTAATAGGGGAGAGATTTTCTTTAATAGTTTCATTATTCGCATATTAGCGTCTTGGTTGGGATATTAGAAGTGCTTTTTATCTCAGTTGGTACCTGAATAAAAAGAGCATAGACTAAGCTGTGCTCTAATATCATTTTAACTTATATTATTGCGGTGCTAGGAGCCTTGGGGGGATCTTGGTATTAACTCGGGTAGCGTTCCAATATTAGCGTGCTAGGCAAGCTTGATGGCTTCAATTGGAAGACATCCCAAGAAGATCTAAACATTCTAACAACAAATGCTGAAGTCCACGTATTTGATAACTGGGCCCATGACTTTGGACCTCGTTCAGAAGGAAAACCAGTTGTCACAAAGCTAGTACAAGACTTTCTCGCGAGATTAGATAATAACGATTCAAACTTAATGCAACAATATTAGGATTCGAGATCAGGAAATCATTATGGAAAAAAATTAAAATCCACATTAAAAGAGGATGCTATGCAGAAACTACTAACTTATCTTATCTTCACCGTAATCAGTACTAACACCTCATTTGCTGCGGTTATT
>JAGLCH010000043.1 GCA_023146355.1 Bacteriovoracaceae bacterium
TCATTGTCAAGATTATCATCTGATGAGTAATCAAACTCATCAATATTTTCCATTGGTGTTGGAGGTAGCTCATCAAGATCATCAATCGCAGCAGGTGGTTCAGGAGGGCCATCATTCAAAATCTTATCGACTTCGGGATCCACCTGATGCAAGTACTCAGAAAGATCTTCAATGCGAGTTAAATCCATCTTATCCGACATACATTATGCTCCGTGGCAGTGCTTAAACTTCTTACCTGAACCGCATGGACAATCGTCATTTCTCCCAACTTTCTGCTTTTTTCTTCTGACCATGTCAGCATTCCCGCTTTCAGTATCTTTTTGGGCCTGCTTGTGAGCACTAAGCTGCGCTTCAAGTTCTTTCTGTTGACGTTTTTTAAGCTCTTCGATTTCTTCTGGACTATAAAGCTGAACCTTGAAAATGTTGTGAACAACGGAGGTTTTAACAGCTTCACGCATTCCTTCGAAAAGATTGAAGGCCTCTTTTTTGTACTCTGAAAGGGGATCTTTCTGCGCGTAAGCACGAAGATTTACACCCTCTTTTACGTGGTCCATCTGAAGAAGATGGTCTTTCCAATGTTGATCAAAGATCGAAAGAAGAATTTCACGAAGTGCTAGCGTTACTTGTAGATCATCATACTTCGCAAATTTGGCCTCAATATCTTTTTTTGCCAACTCTGCAAAATAAGTCTCAAGATCTCCATCATAATGCTCAATACAATCTGCAGCAGTAACTTTATAATCAGAGCTAAACGTGTTCGTGAAGCCTGTTTGAAGTTCTTCCCAATTCCAGTCTTCGAGAGGAATTTTTCTCTGTGGACGATAATGACTAACTACAACATTACTGACGTCCTCAATCATTTCTCTGATAAAGCCCATATTGTCTTCATCACCAAGAATTGCACGACGTATTTTATAGATAACAGTACGCTGGTCGTTCATTACGTTATCGTACTCAAGAAGGTGCTTTCGAATTTCAAAATGATGTGTCTCTACTTTTTTCTGCGCTTTTGCAATCGCATTTGAAATCATCTTGTGCTCAATTGGCTCATCTTCTCCCATACCAAGGGTATTCATAAAACCTTGAATACGATTAGATCCAAAAATTCGCATTAGATCATCTTCAAGAGATAGGAAAAACTTTGACGCTCCAGGATCACCCTGACGGCCCGAACGGCCACGAAGCTGATTATCGATACGACGAGACTCATGTCTTTCTGTACCAAGAATAAACACTCCTCCGAGCTCGAGAGTCTCTTTTGAAGGCTTAATATCAGTACCACGACCTGCCATATTGGTAGCGATGGTTACGGCCTTAGTTTGTCCAGCATTTTTGATGATGTCAGCTTCACGCGCATGATTTTTTGCATTAAGAATCTCATAAGGAACTTTTCGCTTTTTAAGAACTTTAGCAATATCTTCAGAATGTTCAATAGTGATAGTACCCACAAGAACAGGCTGTCCTTTCTTGTAAAGGTCTTCAATTAAGTTTGCTACAGCGCGATATTTTGCGGCAGAGTTCTTATAAATAATATCGGCCTGATCATCACGAACCATAGGTAGGTTTGTTGGAACAACAATTACTTCCAGCTCGTAAATTTTCTTAAACTCTTCTGCCTCAGTATCAGCAGTACCTGTCATACCTGAAAGTGAATCATATAAACGGAAGTAGTTTTGGAAAGTGATGGAAGCTAGAGTTTGATTTTCTTGCTTAATTCCAACTCCTTCTTTTGCTTCAATGGCCTGATGAAGTCCATCTGACCATCTAGATCCTTCTTTAAGTCTACCTGTAAATTCATCAACAATGACGACTGCTCCATCCTTTACAACATAGCCTGTATCTCGATGAAATAAGTGATGAGCACGGAGCGCCTGGTTCAAATGGTGAACCATTGATGTATTTTCCATGCTGAAAAGATTATCGATATTCATAATCCTTTGAACTTCTGTAACACCTTCATCAGTAAGCATTGCAGAGTGTGCTTTCTCATCAACAGTAAAGTGTGTCTCTTTTGCAAGTCGTGGAACAACCTGATTTGCAACCTGATAAAGATTTGAATTACCTTCACTCGGCCCTGAAATCAAAAGTGGAGTTCTCGCTTCATCAATAAGGATCGAGTCAACCTCATCGACGATACAAAAATTGTGAGTACGCTGAACATAGTCCTCAAGCGAAAACTTCATATTGTCGCGTAAATAATCAAATGCAAATTCATTGTTAGTACCGTAAGTAATGTCAGCATCATACGCCGCCTTACGTTCTTCATCGCTGATATCAGCTTTAATACAACCGACAGATAGGCCAAGCCAGATATAAAGTTCCCCCATTTCCTGAGCATCACGAGCAGCAAGGTAATCATTTACAGTAACAACATGTGCGCCTTTTCCAGAAAGGCCATGAAGGTACATCGGAAACGTTGCAGTCAGAGTCTTCCCCTCACCAGTTTTCATTTCCGCAATTTTTCCCTCAAACAGAACAATCCCGCCCATCAACTGGACATCAAATGGACGCATCTTTAAAACACGTTTAGATGCCTCGCGAACAGTGGCAAATGCCTCGGGAAGGATATCATTAAACGATCCACCGTTTGCAAGAACCTCTCGAAACTTTCCTGTTTGCGCCTTTAGCTCATCATCACTTAAGAGTTCCATTTTCTCTTCATATGAATTAATCAGATGAACTCTGGCCATTAAGGCCTTTATATCTCTGTCATTTTTTGTTCCAAACATCTTTTTTATTATAGATACCATAATTCTAAGCTCCTAAGCTTTAATCTAAAATGTAGTATAGGGGATCAACAGGTGTTCCATTAACTCTAATTTCATAGTGAAGGTGTGGGCCAGTTGAGTAACCAGTATTACCAACCTTGGCGATCATCAATCCTCTACGAACTGTTTGCCCCTTTTTTACCATTGCAATCTTGGTGTGAGCGTAAATAGATTCAACACCATAACCATGGTCAAGCTGAACCAAAACGCCAAAACCAGGCTTCCTTCCGACAAATGTTACGATTCCATCCGCCGGTGCAACGATAGGGGCTCCGCGCTTTCCCCCAACATCAATTCCTTCATGCATCTTAAGACGTCCAGAGTAAGGACTTTTACGCATTCCAAAATAACTGGTAATCCAGCCTCTAGTGGGAATTAGTGTTGGTGTTGAGCGAAGCATTGAGTCTTTTTCAAGTAAGTACTGATCAAGCCTGTGGATATCAACCTCAAGCTCGTCCACATAATTTTTAACAGTCTTATATCTGTAATCAAACTTTGCAAACTGGTAAGCAAGAGAAAATGATTTTTTAGTAAGTTCAAACCAGTCTTTGGTATAGGTGTAACCTGAGTGTAAACCAAAGCTAGTTGCAATCTTTTTCTCGTAAAGACTCTTGAGTTCTTTAAACTCACCCTCTTGCTCAATAAGGGTATCATTATTAATTTTGTTAAAAATACTTGAAGTCGGAATTGGAGGATGTACTTCCTCACTTTTGCGGGAACGCTTGGACTCTTGCCCTGCCACAGGCTCCATTGAGCGAGTGGTATCGTACTTTTCGGCCCCCGTAATAATTCTGAGCTTATTCTCGAATGTTTTAATTCGATCAATATCTTCTGACAAAGTATTTATCTTCATCTGAAATAATTGTATCTGCTCTTTGAGTTGACGATTTTCGATTGAAAGGTGTTTGTTTTGGTAGATCTGTTTAACGATCTTCGCATAATCATAGCCAAGGATTCCAAGTATAAAAATGATTACAACGACTAAAAACATTGCCGCGTGTAAAACAATACGTGGAATCCTAAACGATCGTACACCTTTCTCCCGCTCGGGAATTAACATGACGGTAAAGTAGCGATTCAAGATTTCTCTCCATAAAAAGGTGGGATCATTCATGACCCCAAAGCCTGCAAAAGCAGTACATTACAGTAGTTTAAGAACTTTTAAGCCCCTTGGCAACAAGCTATTTGGAGATTTATTGTGCAATAACAACAATCACAGAGATATTGTCATTTCCGCCGTTAGCATTGGCCTGTTCGATGAATGCCTGGGTCAAACCATCAAGCTGCTCTTGGGTACAAACAGATGGGTCAGGGATATTTTGATTAACTAAAAAGCACAGATCTTCATCGCTAATCTTTCCATGAAGTCCGTCAGAACAAATAAATAAAATATCATTTCGATGAACTTTATAACTAAAGACCTCTGATTGAACATATGGCTCATATCCAACAGTGCGACTTAGAACATTTTTATGAGGATCTTTTGCAGCATCTTGACGCGTATAGAGCCCAAGTGACAGCTTCTCTTGGACAAATGAATGATCTTTTGAGAGCTGATAGAGCGAGTGGTCGTTAACCAAATACGCCCTTGAATCGCCAACATTTCCAATATAGACAAAGTTTCCAGAGAAATAAAATGAAACGACTGTAGTACCCATGCCCTCGAGGGACTTATCAGACTGTCCTTTTTCATAAATTGCCCGATTGGCGGCATTGATACAGGTATGCAGCGATTTCTGAACAGGATTATCGCTATCAATAGATGCGTAAAGCTTTTCTGGTGCAATTTTGACAGCAATGGCCGAAGCAATATCACCGCCATTATGGCCACCCATACCATCTGCTACAACAAAAAAATTCCTTTCGCGATTCATATAAATTGAATCTTGATTTGTCTTTCTTTTCATTCCGATGTTGGTAATACCAGAGGATATCAGCCCCATTATTCGCTCCTAGCGGTCCTAAAGGTCAATGGTATAAAATTCTTCATACCTATTAATTTCTTCAACCTTTATCTTATCGTTAAATGCTCGATGAAACTTCATCAAATCATTAAAATTATCTCCAAAAATTTCTTCTAGCTTTTCGAAATACTCTCGATTGATCTCAATTCGCAATTTGGCATACTCTCGACTAAAGGTCTGAAAATCACCATAGCGCTTCCTTAATTGATCTCGCGCTCCAATGCGTCTTTGAGAGAATTTAAAGCGGTTCTCAACATACTGTGCATAGATGAGAATATCTAGTCCGAGCTTATCAATAACATGGACTTTAAGAGAATCAAGCCACTTCTGAAGCGACTCAAGACGACGATACAAATCCTTACCAACATAACCCTCTGCTGGAAAAAGATCCAACAGCTTAACTTCATAATTTTCGTTGCTAGCAGAGACTACATCTTCATCAATTTCCTTGACTCGTATATTATCTGACTTTTTAATTCCAACTTTCTCTTCAACTTTTAGTTCGTTTTTACCAGTACTGAAAGTACCTTTTGTCCAGCCCCAGTAACCTGCACCGATGGAAATTAAAAGAGCAACAATTGAAATAATACTCTTCATTCTATCCCTTAGAAGCGGTATGAAACGCCAAGGTTAATACCATATCCAGTATGAGATATAGTCAATTGTTCAACTGTTCCACCCTCAAAGTTATAGGTTTCCGCTCTTGATGAGTAAAGCGCTGCCCCTCTAAGTCCAAATCCATTTTTTAAATTATACTTTAGCCCACCACCAAGATTCCAAAAGTTAATGCCACCCTCTGCAGTAGCATTTTGATAAGTAGTTGTTGCCACTCCAATACCACCACTCATTGTGAAATAAGGAATAAGTTTCCCATATGACAGAGGACTATTGACGATATGAATACTGAGCCCACCACCATAAAGCATAATAGAAGATGGCTCAAAGGTTTCAACCTCGTGGGAAGCTGAAAGTGTCTTCTCTGCAAATACAAAAAGTGACAGTCGATCCATAAAGCTACCTGCACCACTAAAGTATTTTTCAATACCAGCTCCTCCGAGCATAGTCGTTGTCGCAGTAGTGGCCTGAGCAGTCCCCTCGGTAATGGATGAATTCATCATATTATAATTAATGTGTCCAAAAACCTGCCACAAGCTCATTTTATCAATTCCACCTGTAGGAGTAGAACTCGACTCGGAATCATCAGATAAGCTACTAAGATCATCTTGCTCACTCTTGCTTAAATCGTGAGGGAGATCATCTGCACCTTCAGCAACACTAATACTCGATGAGATCACTTCATCTTGGCGAATAGCGCGGCTTGGGTCATTAGTTACTTTTACAGGGGCCGAAATCTTAAGACTTAGAACATGATTTCGAATAATTGTATCTGCCTCAATTATTCGGTAAAGACTCCAAATAGAGCGAGTGGGAGCTACTTTTATAACTACACCACGAGCTGTTACACCGGTAGTTTTGAAAAATTTTGCATGATCGCCAACAACTAGGCCATCCTCAATCCCTCTATTGACAAGAACTGTCTTTTTACTCTGAGAGACATCAAGTAACCGAAGAGTAAGCTTTTCATCAATCTCAAGAGCAAATGTTACAGTTGAAATAAGTAATAGGGTAAATGCTAAAAGTAATCTCATACAATATTCCTAAAAGTAAATACTAAGCCCAGCATGTGCCTTAATGCCATGCTTAACAAGTGATTCTTTAATGTTTTCATCTCGCAGAACTTCTGCTGTCGTAAGTTCTAGTCGCTCATAGGAAAGGACAAATAGTGCCCCAAACCCCATCGTTATATAATCATGAAACTCATCCCCTGCATGGAAACGATACTTCAAACCAAGATTAACTGTTGGAAGCGATCGAACCTGATAAATATAGGAGTTACTTAAATATGAATTTGAAATAGTAGCAAACCCAAGCTTCATCCCCATAGAAATAAAGGGCACAATTTTGTGAAGTGTGGTTGGTGGGCGAAGAAAATAATATGCCAACTCTCCTCTACCTGAAAACTCCTCTGCCCTTAGGTTAAGTCCATTGTTTTCATAGTAACCAACTCCACTCTCAAGATGAAGACCAAAGGAGAATCGATCGAGAGAACGTGACACTCGCCTCAAATAGACTTCATACCCAAGCATCAAGTGCTTAGCAGTCATATTTTCTTTTTCACCTGCAGCACCTGCACTAGTTATAACACCTTGAGAATATCGAAACTGAAATTCATGGTCGAGCTTATCTTTCATTACTCTCTCTCGCCTTTTAACCTCTGACTGAAGACCACTATCGATGACGTAGCGGCGCAATTCATGGTCATTCATACCTGTAGACCAAAGGGGGCCATCACGTTTGATTTTTTGAAGAGCAAGGCCTGAAATTTCTTTTTTTTTCTTTGTGTGATAAACATAACTATCAAAAGTGTTTTCAAATTGACCCGAACTTCCTTTTTCAATTCGAGAAATATCAATCACATCATCACGATTTTGATACATAGCAGACTCAACATAGGATTCAAAAATCTCATCCCGCATTTTTCTTTCAACATCTTTTTTAGTCTTTAGTCTGGGATACTTTTTCTGAACTTTGAAGCGAACCTTCTCTTCAATGCCATCAACTGTAGCGAGTTCACCATCAACCCATTCAAAGTAGCTAGTATTTTCATAGTCGTGCGCTTTAATCATATTTGTTTTTGTTACACCATTATATGACTCTACAAACTCACCCTTTCCCCTTACAAACTCTGAAGGAAAATCATTCTTTTGATCTTGTAAATGATCTTTGGCATTCTGCTTGGGCGTGAGAACAATTGAGCTTTTGTGAATTCTATACTTGCGACGACCTTTACGAACTTCAGACTCACAAATCAGCCCTAGAGTAGCACCTTTTTGAATTTGCTTAACATCTCGAATTTTGGCCAGAGACCAGAATGAGTAATCGGAATAAACCTTGACTGCTTCACCCTTGGCCACTTCCAGTGGAGTTCGAGTGCCTATGGTATCCTCTGAAAAGAAGACCCCCATATCAGCAGGCCTAATACCATCAATACTGCCCAGATCGACAATGATACTCATTCCTGTACTGGTGACGCCAATAACCTTTACAACGCGTGGGGTTGCAAATAAAGCGGTAGACAACAAAATAAGTAATAGCGGAAGTATTCGATATATGGATAACATCCTTGTTAGCTTCAATCACATCCCAATAATAACAATAGATTAAAATTTTAACACGCCAAATCACTATGATACAACTCGAAAAATGGGGAAATTTGGTCCACTTTATACAAAAAAAAATGTTACCCGCACGAGCCTATCAAAATACAAAACCGATCGATTTAGATGATATCAGTCTGAATTCCAACGTCTTGATTTTAGACACAAATCATTCTATAAATGTCTTTGAATTAATTCATACTATTAAGGAAAACACGTGGCGAAAAAATTTAGAAAAAGAAAAGAGATATTTGACTATGAATGCACCATCACTGGTGAAAAATACAAGGTTACAAAAAAGGCCGACAGTCCAGATGATCTCATCTCTGTAAACGCCTTCTACGAGCTCAACCCAGAAGAGGATGATCGTCCAGAAAAAGTAAAAAAAGAGCTTGAACTTAATGCTCCAGAAGAACCTGAAGTTAAGTCATAGGAAGAAAATGGAATCTAGAAAAGTTGTAATTATTGGAACAGGGCCTGCTGGTCTTACCGCAGCGATTTATGCATCACGCGCTCTGCTTAGGCCACTTGTAATTGAAGGTTACCAACCAGGCGGTCAACTTACGACTACAACTGAAGTTGAAAACTTTCCAGGTTTTATTGATGGAATCATGGGTCCAGAACTCATGAGCAACATGAAGTCTCAAGCTGAGCGTTTTGGAACAGAATACTTAAGTGCTAATGTTACTGAAGTCGACCTTTCAAAGAGACCATTTACAATTAAGTGTGACAATGGCGATGAGCTAAAATCTGATTCCATTATTATCTCAACAGGAGCATCAGCACGCTACCTTGGACTTGAGAATGAAAAAGAGCTAATTGGACGTGGAGTAAGCGCATGTGCAACGTGCGACGGTTTCTTCTATAATGGTAAAGACGTTATCGTTATAGGTGGTGGCGACACTGCAATTGAAGAAGCAGCATTTCTAACAAAGTTTGCCCGCAAGGTTTACATTGTACACAGACGTGACACATTACGCGCATCAAAGCCAATGCAACAGCGTGCCTTTGATAACGAAAAGATTGAATTTATCTGGGACTCTACGATTGCGGAAATTCTTTTTGATCAAAGTGGAGTAACTGGAGCGAAGCTACAAAACTTGAAAACCTCAGAGCTAAGTGATCTGAAAATAGATGGGATTTTTATGGCAATTGGCCATAACCCAAACACTTCATTTTTAGGTGGACAAGTAAAACTGGACTCCCATGGGTTTATTGACACATTTAATGGCCCGCACACTAACATCGAAGGCGTATTTGCCTGTGGAGATGTTCAGGATCCCACCTATCGCCAGGGTATTACAGCAGCAGGTAGTGGCTGCCAAGCGGCAATCACAGCTGAACGTTGGTTGGGCGAGCAAGAGTAAAGTAAATATACTTTTTTTTATACATTGAGGGCCTATTGGCCCTTTTTTTTGTTATTTAGACTCCTATTACCTGACTAAACCACCATGACACATTTTTTTTGACATTGTGTTTGGGAATTTGAGACAATTTAAATAAGAAATTTTATCCCATGGATTAAGGGATAAATCATTGCAGGACGGACAAACCAAGGAAGGTTAAAATGGCATCCATCTTCAACTACAACACCCTATTAGTTGATCTCCAGAAAGAAACTCGTACAGTCACAGTTACACTAAATCGCCCAGAAGCTGAAAACTCGTTCAGTTCAGAAATGATTTTTGAACTTGAAACCTTATTTTCTTGGGTGGCATCTCACATGGAGATAAACTCTGTTTTGCTAAAGTCATCGACTGACTTCTTCTCAACAGGTTGGGATAGGAGAGAGCTTTCAAAGATGACTGATGAAAAGATCCAACGTCTAATGGATCGGCTTCAAAAGATAATTTATTCAATGTTTTTCCTTCCGCAAACTGTACTCATAGATATGGGAACTGGTGCTCGGGGAATAGCGGCAGAGTTCTCAGTTGGAGCAGATCTACGCTTCGCCCGCGAGAATGCAGTAGTACAATTTGATCATCTGAGAAAGGGACTTATTCCAGCTTGTGGTGGGATTGGATTCCTTGGCGCAATAGTCCCACCGGCAATGGCAAGAAAATGGACCATGACCTCTCTTCCACTAAGTGAAAATGATATGACTTCAACAGGATTTATCTCCGAACTCTATAGAGAGACTGAGATAATAGAGCGCTACCTAGAAGCAATATCCGAACAAGCACCCATCGCCCGAATCCAGGCAAAGCGAAGTATGCTCGATACAATTCTTCCTCAAATTGAGAAAGCACGTGAAAGTGAAAAAGACTACGCTCTTGCAGGAATGAGCATGGGAGACTGGAGAAAAGCAGTTTGGGCAGAAAGAGATGACCTCAAACCTGAATTTACCAGTGCAAAGGAACTTTCGTCCGCCCTCAAAAAAGAACGCGAAAATCAAATGTCACATTAAAAAGTTTTAAGATTGATAGCAGTCTAGTAAAAGGGACTAAGCCTCCCCTTTTACCATATCTATCAACTTAACTACTTCATTGCGAAGTACAGATGAGTTCTGATCTAGATTTTTACCGGCATCGGACATCTCTTCTGCCGTAATAACACTCTCTTGTGTATTTTTATCAAGTTGAGCAATCGCCTCGTTAATTTGCTTAAGGCCAAGTGTCTGCTCTCGTGAGGCAGATAAGATTTTATCACTCATTAACGCTGCTTCTTCACTATGCTTATCAATGGAACTAAAAATATCAGCGGCCGTCTCAGCAACACTACTACCCTGTTCTACTTTAGTATCATTTTGCTGAATGGCCTTATTAACATCATCAACACTCTTACTAACAATATTTGAAATTTCATCTGCGGCCTTTGCCGTCATCTGGGCCAAATTACCAACTTCTTGAGCAACAACGGCAAACCCACGACCTTGCTCACCTGCACGCTCGGCCTCAACTGAGGCATTGAAAGAGAGGAGTTTTGTCTGAAAAACAATATCATCAATAACTTTAGTCTTCTCTGCTATCTCATTCATAAGGCCTACAATATTTCCAATTGACTCATTAGATTGCTTGATCTCATGCATCGCCGACAAGAGAGATGCAGAAGAGACATTTCCCTCTTTTGAGATTGATGAAATTTTTGTCGCCTTCTCAGTCGATAACTCTGCAAACTCTAAGTTACTGTCAACCATTGCCACAAGCTCTTCAACAGATGCTGAAGTTTGTTCAATTGCAGACGCTTGTGATGTTGCCCTCTCTGTGATCTCTATGCCCATCTGCGATAGGTTTGCTGAAGACAAGTTGACCTCTTCAGAAACACTGTCAAGGCTATTGGACATTGAATCTAAAGGATCTGAAATAGATTGAGACGTCTTGATAATCATCATAGTTAAGGCAAAGATTATTATTATTATAAATATTACGAGTTGAATTAGTTCCGCTTTAACTTGTGAGAACTTTTTCTCCACACCAGCGGAAAGCACTTCACTCTGAACACGAACAATGTTTCCAAGAGCACTTACACTTTTACTAATCACTCCGAAAAATTCGCCACCATTTCTTCCATATCCACCAGAGCTCATCTTCGAGAGTATTAAAGAAAATGTTTTATTGACATCTTTCCAGTGTGCACTTTCGTAGAACTTACTAATTTGTGATTTTGATTCTGAGTCCAAGTGAAGAGCAGGAGAGGTCAGCGAGATGTCTACTCCCGCCTTAAGCTTTAAAAGTGTTGATAGTGCGCCTTGCCCAATTGGTAAATCTGCAGCAAGAGTCTTAGACATATTTGCACGTAATTTCCCAGAGCTCTCTTTGGCCTCTTCAATAATTATACTGTTGGTTAGAAGTGTTTTAAACTCAGCAATTTGTGATTTCTCTGCTGCAACTTTATAAAGATTGAGCAGTTTGTAAATCATACCGGTGTAACCTGTAAGTACGCTTGATACACTTCCTTTTCTATTCACTAGCGCCCTTAATTGAGGGAGTTCACTGAGAAAAGATACAGTATTGCCATTTTGGCCAAAACAACTTTTTATGAAACACCGTTTAAATTTAGAAAGCACAGCATTCGTATTAGAACGTTGACCAGAAAGATTAGTTTTTGAAATACCGCCACTTAAAAATGTTGCTGACATCCCACGCTCTTTCTGCAAGTTACCTACAAGAGTACTCATAGTATTCAGAGAGGAAATATTTAAGCTCAAACTTTTTGTTG
>JAGLCH010000044.1 GCA_023146355.1 Bacteriovoracaceae bacterium
ACACTACTATTTTTTATTCAGGCAAAATCATTTGCAGAGATCACCTGCCACACACCACGCCTTAGCAAGGCATTTCAAATCGAGAAAACGTCAGTGGCCTTTTATCAAGCTGATGTAGTTCGAGGACGTGAATTAGCATCGGCAATTCCAGCAAGAACAAGATTTACCCACAATGGGTTTACTAAAGTCATTAAGCACGAGGGAAAGAAATATACTCTTCATATTGAGAATAAAAATAACTTCTCAGAATTGAACGACTACCTTGTGATCAAAAATAATCGAGGTCATGAAGTGACCTATCCTATTACTTGTTATAATAAATAATTCCTAAAATAATCTCCCCTCAACTCTCAGCAAAGGTCTCCATAATGGAGGCCTTTGCTATTTTCCAAATCTAAAATCTTTATAGGATTTTTCTTTGCCTGGCCGCCTCGGTGTAACTTCAAAGTCAGTACAGCCTGGAACAGGACTCGTTCGCTCAAGTTTTACTCGAACAGACTCAGGAAGCTGCAAATAGCTGCTTCTCTTAACTTTATTTTTAGAGTCAAACAGCGCCACATCCGCAAAATAAGTTCCAATCAAACTCATTCCAGCATTAATCGTTGTCGGCCTATAGCCAAAGGATTCTATTTTTCGTCGAATATAAGAGTATTCGCTGGGCCCTACCATCATCTTGGTTAGCTTGTTGCTCTTTTGGATGACAATATCTTTATCCTCAATTCTAAATTGGTGATTAAATGGAGGACACTTTAAGTTTTCAAACCGAGGAGTATGTCCAGCTGCTGCGTAGTAGATATTTACAACACCATACTCAATTTGACGCACGCGAAAACTAGTTGAGTAAACATCACTTCCAGGGGCAATCATAGGTACAAAGAAGTATCCAAGTATCTTGGAACCATAATTAGAGCGTTTATGGATACGTACAAGCCAACTATCTACTTTCATCTTCTTATTGAGATCTCTAACACTCTCCATCTCAAGGGCAGGAAAGTGAATTTTCAAACGAATTCCTTTTGAAACAGTATATTTACCCATTGTACCCACAGTCCAATCAATGGCCTCTGCCGAATCAATACTGCTATGAACGGGAGAGATTACTGCTGATTTTGTTCCAGTTGATTTATAACCTGAGTATTCTTTTGAGCAACTCAAAAATGACGTAAGTAAAATTGTAAAAAAAAGCAGTGACGTTAGCTTACCCATAAGTACTTTGCCCCTTCGATAGATGAAATAGTTATACGATGTTCTGGATTTAATACCAACATACTTTGGTAAGCAGAAAGTTCGAAAGTCTCATCATCTCTACTCACAGTTATATTTCCCTCTACCATGATGATTGAGGACGGCCTATTTTCTTTACTTGAAAGAACGATATCTTTACCTGGACTCACATTCACCACATCTACAATAAACTGTGGATGCTCAACGGCGCGTATAGTTTCATCGAACTGAAGTAGTCCTGTCTGAATTTTGAAATTTTTATCTTGGTTAAACTTAGGGTCAAAATTCAGCACGTCCATTGCTTTGTCGATGTGAAGATCCCTCGAGTTTCCCTGATCATCAATTCTATTCCAATCCCATACTCTGTAGGTAATACCAGAGCTCTGTTGAATTTCGCAAAGAGTTACTCCCTTTCCAATGGCATGAATACTACCAGCGGGAACGTAGAAGAAATCTCCACGCTTAAGCTCTCTGAATTTTAAAAATTTTTGCATATCACTACCAGCACGAAGTCCTTCTTCAAAGGTCTCCTTGGTAACACCATCTTTCATTCCAAGGTAAATTCCCTCTCCTGGAGCACAATCTAGGATCAGCCAACACTCAGTTTTTCCAGAAGAGTTTTCATGTATCCCGGCATAATCATCATCAGGGTGAACTTGAACAGATAAGTTATCGGAAGTATCAATAAATTTTACTAAGTATGGAAAACAAATATCATTGGGCAATGGTATGTTGTTATGCATCGATGGCCCATCGGGGTGAATAGAAACTTCCCATGCTTCACCAATAGGTTTGCCAGCTAAACTATCATCTGCTTTTAAGGACTTAAGTTTATTTCCACCCCACACTTTTTCAACGTAGTAGGGACTTAACTTAAGCAGCGTCTTACTAT
Source organism: Bacteriovoracaceae bacterium (assembly GCA_023146355.1). Classification (GTDB taxonomy): domain Bacteria; phylum Bdellovibrionota; class Bacteriovoracia; order Bacteriovoracales; family Bacteriovoracaceae; genus JAGLCH01. Next base: position 2,117 of record JAGLCH010000044.1, read on the forward strand.
TGACCATCTAATCCTCCAAAAATTTAAGAACTTTAATTGTCTCGTAACTTTACGCTTTCTTCAAGCTGAGAGAAGGAAAGGCCCTCAAGCCCTCATAATAATACTCTTTTGCTCTGTCTTAACGTTAATTTGAGTGTATTTTGACACAGGATGTCGATAAAATAGATTCAAAGGACATTCGTTATGGAAAATTTTAACTTGGCAGTATTGCCCATACCAGACATGGTTCTTCACCCCAACACAATGGCACCGATCTATGTGATTGAGCCCTCATATATTGAAATGATCAAAAACTGTATAGAGAAGAAAATTGCTATAGGGGTAGTGATTGCAAATCCGACAACTGAGCACACAGTGTGTACCCTTGCTGCACCAACAATTCTCGAAGAAAAAGATAATGGTGAAATCTCAGTGCTATTGCACGGAATCGGACGTGCAAGGTTACAAAAACTAGTACAACACCTACCCTGGCCTGTATTTGAAGCAAAAACCTATGATGATCGGCCAGAAGCGATGATTTACGACACTTCACATGTCGAGAGGCTCAGCTCCATCCTAAATAGTTGGCTTTACTGTCAAATCGATGAAGTTGATGAGAGAGAGCGCTTTCTTTCTACTATTAAGACGACAGATCATATTATCGACTATATCTGTATGCTCATTCTAAAAGATATTGAGATTAGGGAAGTTGTCCTTGCCTCCGATTCACTCTCGGAGAGGATTAGTATGCTCAATCTCCTATTAAAAGACGATAATCCTTACGAGGAAGATCATGTAATCCTTAAGATACTTAAAAGCTACGATCACCTAGAAAATACTCCAGATATCTTGCACTAAAGCACTTTTGAAATCCATTCAAATTTGTTAAGATTCCATCACTTTACTAACAGTGAACAGGAATCAAAATGGATTATAATTTTTCAGAAATTGAGAAAAAATGGCGTAAGAACTGGGCCTTGTCTGGAACATACAAAGTAGAGATAGATAATTCAAAACCTAAATTTTATGTTCTTGATATGTTCCCTTACCCATCAGGGGCAGGATTACATGTGGGCCATCCTCTTGGATACATCGCCTCAGATATCTATTCTCGCTACAAAAGACACTGTGGATTCAATGTGCTTCATCCAATGGGCTACGATGCCTTTGGCCTTCCTGCAGAACAGTACGCGATCCAAACAGGCCAGCACCCTGCAGTAACAACAGAAGAAAACATTGCAAGATATAGAGAGCAGCTTGACCTTATTGGTTTTAGCTACGACTGGAGTCGCGAGTTTAGAACGTGTGATTCAGAATATTACAAGTGGACCCAAAGCACATTTATCAAACTATTTTCTCACTACTACGACAAGACCGCAGACAAGGCCATGCCAGTTGCAAACCTTGTGGCGACTTTTGAAAAGTCTGGAAATAGCGATATTTTTGCTGCCACCACTCAAGAGGATATCTTTACCGCAGATCAGTGGACAGAGATGTCTGAAGAGGAAAAAGAAGCTACTCTCCAGCGCTACCGCCTAGCTTACCTTGCAGATACAATGGTTAACTGGTGTCCAAAGCTTGGTACAGTTCTCGCAAATGATGAAGTTAAAGATGGGCTCTCTGTTCGCGGAGGACATCCTGTTGAACAAAGATTAATGAAGCAGTGGTCACTTCGCATTACAGCTTACGTTGAGCGCCTTCTATATGGTCTCGATAATGTTGACTGGACTGACTCGCTAAAAGAAATTCAAAGAAACTGGATAGGAAGATCAGAGGGGGCGGAGATCAACTTCAAAGTTTCAAACTCTGACATTCACTTCAATGTTTTCACCACTCGTCCCGACACTATTTTTGGGTCAACCTTTATGGTACTGGCACCAGAAAGTGATCTTGTGGCACAAGTTACAACTGATTCCCACAAAGATGATATTGCAGACTATATCGTGGCAACCAAAAAACGCACCGAAAGGGAACGTCTTGCCGACGTAAAAACAGTTAGTGGTGCCTTCACCGGTTCATATGCGCTTAATCCTTTTACAGGAAAAGAAATTCCCATATGGATCAGTGACTATGTTCTCGCGGGATACGGTACAGGTGCCATCATGGCAGTTCCCGCACACGACGCCCGCGACTACGCTTTCGCCAAGCACTTTGAACTACCAATTATTCAGGTTGTAAGTGGTGGAGACATCTCTAAGGAATCATACGACGCCAAGGAAGGAACACTGATGAACTCAGGTTTCCTTGATGGAATGAATGTAAAAGAAGCGATATCTAAAGCATGTGCTGAAGTTGATTCAAGAGGTCTCGGCTCAAAAAAAATTAACTACCGACTTCGCGATGCAATCTTTAGTCGCCAGCGCTACTGGGGTGAACCATTCCCCATTTATTACAAAGACAAAATTGCACACCCTCTATCAGAAGATGATCTTCCCCTTGAGCTTCCGGAAGTAAAGTCTTACCTTCCAACAGAAGATGGACTTCCCCCTCTTGGGAATGCTCAAAACTGGAAAACTAAAGAGGGCCACCCAATTGAACTTTCAACTATGCCTGGCTTTGCAGGATCAAGTGCCTACTACCTGCGCTACATGGACCCAAAAAATGATAAGGCCCTAGTTTCAAAAGAGGCAAACGAATACTGGCAAGATGTTGACCTCTACATCGGTGGAACTGAGCACGCCACTGGTCACCTTCTTTATTCCCGTTTCTGGAATAAGTTTCTTTACGATATGGGTGACGTTTGTAAAGACGAGCCATTTAAAAAACTAATTAATCAAGGGATGATTCAAGGCCGCTCGAGCTATGTATACAGAATCAAAGACACTAATACTTTTGTCTCAGAGGGATTGAAAAAAGATCACGACGTAACCCCCCTCCACGTAGATATTCACATTGTAAAAAACGATGTTCTCGACACCGAAGCATTTACAAAGTGGAGGCCAGAATTTAAGGATGCTGAATTTATCCTTGAAGATGGCAAGTACAACTGTGGAAATGCTATTGAGAAAATGAGCAAGTCCATGTTCAATGTTGTTAACCCCGATGATATCGTCATCCGTTATGGTGCCGATACTCTTCGCCTCTATGAAATGTTCCTTGGCCCACTTGAGCAATCAAAGCCATGGAACACCAATGGTATTGAGGGAGTTCACCGTTTCCTCAAAAAACTCTGGAGACTATTTTACGACGAGAACGGAAACTTTTTAGTAACCGATGATATCGCAACTGCGAAAGCAAATAGTGCTCTTCATAAAACCATTAAGAAAGTTCAAGAAGATATTCAGAACTTTTCATTTAATACATCAGTCAGCGCCTTTATGATCGCGGTAAAAGAGTTGGCCGAGATTAAATGCACGAGCAAGGATCTACTGAGTAACCTTGTGGTTCTCATTTCCCCTTTTGCTCCTCACATCGCTGAGGAACTTTGGGCCTCACTAGGAAATACGACTTCTGTCACAACGGCCAAATGGCCAGTACTGATTTCAGAACTGACAGTGGACAATATGATAACTATGGCGGTCTCAGTAAATGGTAAAACTCGTGACACCATGGAAGTCCCCAAAGATATTGATAAAGAAGAATTCCTCGCCAAGGCCAAAGAGCTTGAAAAAGTGAAGAAGTTTTTGGAGGGAAAAACTATAGTCAAAGAGATCTATGTTCCCGGACGAATTTGCAACCTAGTAGTTAAGTAAATGATAGAGGCCCTCAAAATTGAGGGTCTTTTTTTGAGTGAGAAACAAATGGTTCAGTACACTGAAAAGCTCCTTACAGGAACAATATCAAACCGCTACAAGCGTTTTCTATCAGATATAACTCTCGATAACGGTGAAGAGATCAATGCCCACGTCCCAAATACCGGCTCGATGAAAACCTGCTGGGGCGTCGACTGGAAAGTAGCAGTATCCTTTCACGATAATCCCAAGAGGAAGCTGAAGTACACTCTAGAAATGACCCATAATGGAAAGACATGGATTGGCACCAACACACATCTTACCAATAAACTGGCCTTTGAAGCAGTTAAGCGGCATCTAATCAAAGAACTTTCCGACTACGATGACATCAAAAAAGAAGTAAAAATCGGTGATAGTCGCATTGATCTACTTCTAACAAAGGGTGATAAGAAGTGCTATGTAGAAGTTAAGAACGTCACCCTCGATGCAGGAGATGGACTTGTAACCTTCCCTGATTCAGTAACTACTCGGGGTCAAAAACATCTTAGGGAGCTGACTCAAATAGTTAAAAATGGCGATCGGGCCTGCATGCTCTATATTGTCCAGCGAGAAGATGTGGATCGCTTTGCGCCAGCTTTTAAAATCGATCCTGAGTACGCCAAGCTTCTCACTGAAGCACACAAGGCCGGTGTGGAAATTCTGGTCTACCGTTGTAAAGTCACTCCTAAAGAGGTTGTAGTTGATAAGCAACTACACTACACACTAACAAATTAGATAGAATGCATAAGGTTATTCTACTTTTAATATGGTCTTGCCTAGGATAGATTCGAAAAAACTAACTATGGAGATATATGAAAACACTAATCGCATTAATTCTACTTTCTGTAACAACACTTTCATTTGCTGAAGGCTCACTAGAGTGTACATTCACAAAAAACTTTGAAAATATTTCTATGGTAGAAGTACTTGCTGAAATTGACGAAGAGGAATCTTCAGAAAATTACTTTGGTAAAGTTGGTTCTGTTCAAGCAGAGGTTTTATATCTTCCTTACCAAGAGGGAATCTACTTAAGTATTACAGATACATCTAGAGGAGTTGAAGCTTCTGCAGTAAATCATAATAATGCAGAAGTAACTCTCACAATTGGAAAAGACACTTACGCTCTTTTCTGTGAAGAAATCTGGTAAGCCTACTTTTGACATGCTGGGCAGTAGAAAGTTCCTCTGCCCTTCATCTCAATTTTTATAACCTTAGTTTTCTCACAAATGCCACAGACTGATTGATGAAAAACCACCAGATTATCTAGGGCGTCCCCCTTTTTTCCTGTGGCGTCGGTATGGCCTCCTGAAAAAGTAAGTCCACGCTTCTCTAGACTTCCACTTAAAACAAGCTTCACTCCGCTTACAATCCCTTTGCACTCTTTGTTAGTCAGACTTCCTGCCAATCGAGTTGGTAAAATGGAAGCGTGTGCACAGACCTCACTAGCGATATAGTTTCCAATCCCTGCGAAGTATTTTTGCTCAAGCATAAAGGGCTTAATCTCTTTATTTGGAAATCGCTTACAAAGTGTGAGTACATACTCCGAAGTAAACTGATCACTACTAATATCAACTCCCAGTGCATCCAACTTTTTCATCGCCTCCACCTCATCTAAGAAATGGCACTTACCAAATCGGCGTGGATCAACATAGGCAATAAAAATTTGTCCTTCACTATTTTGACATTCAAACTGAATATGAGTGTGTTTTTCTGTAATATATTGTTTATCAAAACGCCAAGCACCACTCATACCAAGGCCTGAGATAATGTGATTACCATCATCAAAAATAAAGTCCATTACCTTTCCCACTCTATTGATATCAATCAAAGTTTTTCCAACGGGAGAAAACATTTCAGTCTTTAAAATTGATGAAACCACAGGTGACACATTCATATCCACAACCAATGTAGGAAGATGAGGAAGGAGTTGGCGGCGAATTGTTTCTACTTCGGGTAATTCAGGAATAATCAACCTCTACCGTTAAAAACTAATAGTAACTACAAATACTCACAAATATCCTGTGACGTATAGTAACACTTTCTAGGGGCTTTAGTGTAGTCCCATATTACTTCTTGACCATTCTCTTGTTGATACCAAGCATGTTTATAAACTTTAAGTTTATTGTCAGCAACGGAGTAGACTGTTGCTGAAGTAGAAGGGGCGTTTCCTCCATGCTCAACAGCAACTGCAAACTCAGAAAACGAGTCTTGGTTCAAGTCCAGAACGTATTTTCCTTTTGTGATTGGTACCAAAAAAAAGTCGTAGCTCTCATCATACTTTGGAATTATAGATGTTTTTTCATAAACTATTTTAGAATCTACTTTTAAAACTAGTTTAGATTTCCAGCCTCTATGTGTTCCGTATTCGATTTCATCATATTTTACAATCGAAACTTCAACACCTTTTTTTATAGTTAAGTTTTTTTTGCCAATCGAATTGAGATTAACATCAAATTTATTGGCCCATGTTAGTTGTGCCACCAGAACTAGAATAACGCTTAAGTATTTTTTGTAAGTATTCTTCATTTTCAGCTTCACTTTTTCCTCCATAATAAATTTTTATCATATTGTGGATCTTGATACCCTTTCTTCTGTATGCGTTAAAGTACTTAACGACAAGCCATCTAGTACCGACTGCGATATTTATTACGGGATCTTCGAGATCTTTTCTCGATGTATTAATATAGTCTTGAGTCACACTTGATTTAACTTTTCCTGTAAGCGCAATTCTAGTTTTATCTACTATCTGCATTAATCCATAAGCGCTGCTGTGAGAAACGTTAGGATCAGCTTTAGGGTTAAAAGAAGATTCTTGAGCAATAAGAGACTTAATTAATAGTGGATCAATTTTTGGAAGTTTTTTGAATTTAGATTGCCAATAATCAAGCCAAAACTGAATGACTGAGTCTAGCTCATGGTAAGGTTTAAATCCTTTAATTACATTTATTTTCTTGTATTTTTTTGTGGAGTTCCAATAGAGATAAAGTAAGTTTTCAGGATAGAAGGTTATTTTCTTAGATTTGCCCCTATTTTTCCTTCTATGAACATCAACCCATGTTCTACCGTCTTTAGTTTTGCGATAGTGACCTTTTACAATATGATAACCAACTTCACACATATGGGTGTCGCTGGGTTTGACAATTTCTATGTTACTCACTTTACCTCACAAGTTTAAAGTAAGTACTGGGGCCTTTTCCAATTCGCTTAAATATACCTTGATCAATTAAGCCGTTTAGCCTTCTCGTGGCAGTGTTTCTAGAGATTCCTAAAGTATCGACTAAATCTTTAATCTTCAGCTCCTTATAGTTCGCTGCGAGCTGTATTATTTTTTCATCTTCTGACAGGTTTTCATCAAGTTCTTTCTCAAAAAAGAATGTAAGTTTAACAAAGTCTCCACTTTCGTCAAAAACTGGAGTTTTTAGTTTTTCATTTTTGCAAGAATCAAATATTAAACGAATACCGGAACCTAGCTTTTCTATGAGCTTACTTCTGCGAGCAAGCTTTGCAATAATAGGGTTTCGAAGGAACGTTGTTCCATCTCCTAGATTACTGAGAGAAACAAGACCCGGAAAACCACCAGGGCTAAAAACATCTAGATGATCATCGTAAAGAGCAATCTTAATGGCTCCGGGAATAAAGTATTTCCGATGAACTAAAGCGTTAATAATTCCTTCTCTTAAAGCAACTTCAGGAATTAAGATTTCTCCTTCGAGTCGCCCTGAATGTTTCACTGATAAGTCCTTTTCTATCCACGACTTAATCAATTCGAGAGAAGTAGATGCCACAGTTGGAATTGCCCCTCTCAGTTTTGTTGTTCTAATAATGCTACGGCCACTACGCCCTTTAAATTGAGAACAAATAATAATGGCTTCAGGTATTAACTCATCTGGAGTATCAGAAAAAAATAAAGCACCCCCCTTAGTTGCAAGTAGTTCTTTTGAATTGATTGGGTTTCTTGAGATTACTTTATCGGCCAAAAGGGTATTAGTAGAATATTGCTTTCCATAGATTTGCTGCAAAAGAGTAGGATCAAGATCTTCCAACTTGTAATTTGTTAGCTCCTCATCAAGGGAAGTTTTTCTTTGCTGTCTATAAAGCTCTTCAATATATTCATCTGTAGCTCGACGAGTACTTGCTCCAGCTCTGAGATATACACCTTTTTTACTTCCCTCATTCTTAACAAAGTAAGGCGGCTTATTTCCGGGATAAACCTTTATTACGACAACAACTTTCCCATTTAGATTTTTTTCAAAGATCTCAGGAATAAGAATGGGGGAAACAGAATCATAAATAGAGTTAATAGTTTCCTCAAATATCTTATCTCTGTTTTTTTCACTGACTCCGACAATTTCCCTAGTTTGATCAGCAATACCGATTATAATTTCTCCTCCAGCATCATTAGCAAATGCGACGCAGGTTTTAATCAGTTGCTTTTTTTGTGGAAGATCTTCTTTAAATTCTAAGATCTTCGATTCTCTATCTGGATATATAAGTTTACTCACAATTACTCCTTTTTTAAATTCCTACATTTTAATTGCACCAACTGCACAAGCCAAGATGTATTGCACCAATCGCACCAGTTGCATTTGAATTGCACAAATGAAAATTGTTCAGTCCATTCCACCCGCTTCAGTGAAATGGCGTTAAAAGACGTGAAATGAAGTGAAGACATGGAACGCGAAGAAGCTCATCAATACAGGCTAAACCATTGATATGGTTTGTTTGTTAAAATGCCCCCTACCCCTCGGGTAGTTCGG
>JAGLCH010000045.1 GCA_023146355.1 Bacteriovoracaceae bacterium
TAGATTATTTATTATAATTGAATTTGCTCAAAAAGAAGTATCAATATAATTAGTTCTGTCCGGTTGCTGTCGTATGATACTTCCATCAAGTGGCCAATTTGCAATTTTTCTCCACTCTGAAACTGTCTTTTTAGGTATCATTAATCAAGCTCTACTGTTGTATTCTCTAAAATCATCCACTTCTTTGAATAAGGTATTTGTGATAAATCACCATTTTTATTTGAAGGCGCAAGAAGAATCTTGGAGGGTCTTCTATCTTCTATTACTCGTAAAATATGTTCTGCTTTTTCTTCTTCACTCAAAACTATATCTAAGAGATAACCAAGTCGCTGGACAACAGCAGTTGGAATACGTTTCTTTGAGCAAATCATAGCTAACTTCTCAATATCAATCTCATCAAGTAGGTCTTCTAAAACTGTTGCAATATTATTCCAATATCCACTACGCCTAGGAAAAGAAATTAGGTCAACCGCCGTTAACTCAGGTGAAGAAATATTGAAGTAGCCATAAGTACTAGAAGCTCTTTCAATCTCTACAATTTCTTCAAAATAACTCTTCGTAACAAACTCTATTTTCAGGCCTTTCAATCGTATCGGACGAACCTTTTTATCTGCAACTACAGTGTAGTTCATTACAGCTTGATGAGAGGCCCCTTTATAGGACGCTGCATTCAGTAATCCGACATAATACTTAGCATCTAGATACTTCATCATTGCATCTATAAAGTTTACAGGATGAAGTGTACCTAATGTATTACCTGTAATTATGCCAAACCCCTTTCTTATCATTTGAACTTTATCTTTCTTTGCCAGTCTTGAAAGAGATACAGACACAGAGCTTCTCTTCAATGACAACTCTTGGCAGATTTCATCTATCGTAAAGTAAAATCGACTTTGCTTAACAATCTCATCTAAATATAGTGATACAGTTTTTCTTTGTTCCATGTACGTATATTAACATAAATGCTAATATACGTATACTGATCATTTCACTTAGATATACAATATTGTTAATATACGTTCATCTACCGGATACAAATAAAAATGTAACGAGAAACACACTTTTGGTTTGTCGCTGCATCTCGCTCTTTGTAAAAGAATATTCCCTTAAATTAGAAGCACTTGTTCATGATCCCCAATCACCCCAAGACTGCTTCGGGTCCGGCCTCTCGCGGTATACAGTCCATCTGGACATATCTACTGGCACCCGTCGAGGAAGTTATGAAAGCCTTTTAGAGGCCAAAAAAGCAAAACTAGCACCAATTCCGCCATCCAACTGATAGGTGCCGCTATCCAGATAAATAATGTCGTTATTTATCAGTTGATCAAGTGATGATCTCAATGATGATTTTGAAATATTGTACTCTGCCAATATCTCCTTACTCATTAATCCCTCTACTTTATTGTGCCAACTTCGTAAGCTTCGAAAATATTTTCTTTCCTGCCCCGCAAATACCAAGAACAAGTACTTTGCTCATTTTTATCAAATAGGCGAATTCAATTCGATCTTCCCCAATGCATCTTTGATTGAATTAATAACATCTTTAACCCTTACTTCTTCAGGTAACTTCTCATCACCATACAGCATTGTTTTAAATACACCTCGATAAGCAGGAGAAATTATCTTCCATACTTCATCAACATTTTGAAATACATCTGCATCACCATATTTATTCAATGACCATTCTCCGATAGCATCCATTACTTTATCATCAATTTTAACTCTCTCTAGAAAGCTACTAAACTCATCATGATCAGAGATAACACCTTTGCCTATTCTATCGTACAGTTTCACTAAATCGTAGAAGTGTCTTATATTTTTACTTAACAAGCTATAGTTATCATCTGCCGACCTATAACTTGCCTTTGTGATAGCAGATATTTTCTCAACAAATGTGCGCTCTAGTTTAAGTACAGCAATAGAAAAAGGCTGAAGATTAAACTCTTCTATGACATCCTGCTGATTTGTACTCTTCAGAAATTCAGCGACTAATGATTCAATAGGTAAATCTTCATGTGGTTCAGGTATCGTAAATGAATTAACCTCTAAAAGAATATTTTCTCCAGCATCTCCATATTCACCAGTGAGTTCTCCTTTTGAAAAACGCCAAACAGTCTTTCTGAACTTACTCCCCTTTGAAGTTCTAGGGTCATCAGTAACTTCAACAAAATCTTGAGCACAAGCTTTTTCAATTTTTTTCAATTTCGATTTTATTTGCCCTGAACTGTCTCCCTCTTCTACGATTAAAGCGAGATCAATATCTTCTGAAAACCGTTTAATGAGATGATGAGCCTTTGATAAAGACGTTCCACCTTTAAACACGACTTTACTTGCGATATCAGATTTAGATAATTTTTTTAATGCAAAAGTTACCCAATAATCTTTCTCAACAAGAACAGGCGATATTTTAAAATGACTACTAGTAAGAGTTATAAGGTCTAAAAACTCTTCTTTATGCTCATGTAGATTCATTTAATTCTCCATTTCTTTGAAAATTTCAATCCTGTATTGCCAAGTTGATATGAGGTAAGAGAATTTAAGCTCTCATATAAAGTGCTTGTTACCTCAGGATTAAGCTCATCAAGGATTGCTCCTAGAACGGCCTTCACCATAGGTTTATCTTTGAGTGCTAGTGTTACAAGTCGCACTTTTTTAATTTTTGCTAATTGATCTACTTTAAATTTTAAAACAGAGATAACCTCAACGAGAGTAGAACCAGGAATTTTTTTAATGCCTCTAATTAAATCTAAAAGCACCATTAGTGGGATATCGCTTTTTTTTGCAGGAGACTTTCCTGCTTTAATTTTAATTTTGATACTACCTATCTCAATGCTTGAGTCTGCTGCCCCGCCAGTTAGTTCTATTGTATTTGGAACTTGAGTTGTTAGCCCCAGCTTATTTGCTGCAGATACACCTGATTCGTAACTCTTCTTTCCCTGTCTACTGAGCACATTAATGACAGAGCTACTAGCAGGAGGTAAAGACCCAAAGCGACTTTCCTTTGGCACCATGTAAAGGCCTCGCCTTATCCGTATGATACTTCCATCACTTACTAGTCGAGAAAGAGTTATAGCAATTGCACCACGTGACCCAATATTTTGAAAATCATCTAGCGTAAAGACTGCTCCTTCACTAAATTTATTTATCTTATCCCTTACTAACTTCGAGACAGAAGTATCTGATTTATTCATATAGCTAGTATACTTCATGTTAAGTTTTTATGCTATAATAGTTTACAACACGAAAACAAAATCTCAACAATATTAAATACTTAATAGCGAACTAGACACCTAGACCCACATTAGTACTTGCATAGCATTTATTTAGCCGTTGAATTCCTTTGCCTATCTTTTAATTTGAAATAATTCCACCATATAACCCATAACTTCATTCTTGGAAGTTCTTGGAAGTTCTTGTATTTAAAACAAGAAGCTCAAATAATTCTAATTATTATTTATTAATAAGATCATGGTGATCACCGCTTTCTAAATACTCCGCAACATAACTTTGAATTGGAAGCTTTACCACTGGCGAAGGATTGCAGTTGAGAATAAATCTTTGTTAACATGTAACTTCATACAATTCTCCACTGAGCTCGACAATTAATGTATTTTTTAATTCTTCCAACTTTATATTCTGACAAAGGGTTAAGACTTTTTTTTAGCTTTTCACTTTTAAAGCCGCAATCTTGAAGAATTCCTCCAAGAGTTGCTTTTACACTAGGCTTGTACTTTAAGGCCCATCCTACAAGTATCTCAGTTTCAATCATAGATAATTTATTAATTTTGAATTTAAGCAAAGAAATAAGTTCCTCTCTGCTTGTATCTGGAATTTTTTTAATGTCTTTAATTGCATCAAGTAATTGCAGATAAGGTACGTCATCCTTTTGAAATTCAAACCTCGCCTTTACATACTTGATAGATAAATTTCTTATTTTAATTTTGCGAGTCCACTTTTTACAAACAATTGTAACTTCATTCGCCACCTGTGTTGTAAGCCTCAACTCGTTATACGCCTGTGGCCCTGACACATATCCCCCACTCTCTTCCAAAAGTTTTGCTTGTATCTTTCTATCGTTTGGAAATACTTTATTACCAAGTTCAGAAATACCAGAAACAGAGTAAAGGCCTTTTGAAATTCTCTCTATTTTTCCATCTGAGTAAAGCCTACTTAACTCTGTAGAGACTGCAACACCATCATTTATGGACTCAAAATCACTATAGGAAAGAAGAGTTCCACTTTTTTTGCTTTCGATAATTTCTCTGACTTTTCTTGCTGTACTCATAACAACCTCTTACAGTAATTATACCAGAGATTGCAAGGTTTTTCGACTGAAAAACTTTGCATTATTCTTTATTCACAAGTGTCCTACTAATAATCAGATACTTACTCCTTTCCATACTCTCCAAAATGCGTACTTAAGCTTGTATACCTCTTTGCTACCGCCACCTACTCACAAGGCTCCTGGGTCAGACCTGAATACCAACACTAATCAGGTTAAATTATGACTCGATTACACCCTCTATTCGGGTCAAGGGCAATAGATCAAAGCAATTTTAAGCACTTACCAATATTGTCATCCACAAAAGTAGTTTCAGAATGAGCATTTATCTCGACCTCGAATTCATCGAAACCAAAACCGACAGTGAAGAGAATGAGGGAACTTATCCCCTTGATGAGGGAACGGTAAGAAATGCTCTAATTTTGATTGGGTTTAAGCTGTAATAAAAGCTGATCTTCATGAATCCGCATACTCACAAGACCGTTTCGCTTCCTAGTGTAGAAAATATTTTTTATAGGCCGGATCGTCGATATCACTGATTTGTCCTTTGAGGCCTTCATTGAGTTTTTCAGCTTCTTTCACTGCTGAAGAGTCTTCTTCATTCACAGCAATAAAGCCCTGAACATCATCAACCTTAAGTCCTTTTGGTGCAATAAACTCACCATTCATATTAACTTTACCCACGGGTTTCTTAGAATTAACTGGAGCGACATAGATTCCCGTTGCGGGATCAATTAGTCCAAAATCTTTAACTTTTTTACGAATCAACCCTTGCGATGCTATCTCTTTATTGAAAACTCTCTTAACGTCTAAAATCTCTTTCGCCAGCTTCTTTTTGTCATGCCTAATTCTCACTGCGCCGAGAGATTTGTCTTTTTTCAAAAGAACATATTGAGTTGGATTTAGCTTTACTGGCATCGAGGCAGTTTTAGTTTTAAAAGTTAGGTTTGAAAAATCACCGCGCTTTACTTCGAGCTTAACTACTTTAAATAGTTTACGAATCCTCGCAACCTTTGAACTACTTTCTGCCTTGTGGATTTCAATACTATCCTTGGGACTGACCTTCTTAAAAGCAACACTCCCTTCGAAAGTTAACAGAGATGTTCTAAGACTTTTTGGCGAGAAGCACGCTTGGAACTCTGTACCGCGAACTCCCATAGATGCAACTCGAGTATTGATAAAAAATTTTTCTTTACCCAGATTCTTCTTTTCATGGCTCTTTTGAATTTTTGCACGAACTGTCCCCATTAAAAGATTTACAACCCCGCCCCCCTTTTTATCAATCATATCGACGACGATTTTGCTATTGGGCCCTACAGTTATCACCGAGCCATTGCTGAGGCGAATTCTGGCGAAACTTCGCTTCTTTGCCAAAATAGATGACTTTTCTTGTACAGCATCTCCCTTACTAAGCACTTCAGCTTTCAAGTGCTTAGGGCGCAAAATAGTGACATCCCCCCTTAGGGCAATCACCTTTCCCACATGTGGAGCGGCAAAAATGTTTAGTGAAACAATCGTTAGAATAAAACCAATAGAAATAGTAAAATCATGCATATATGGACACTTTGAAACGGTTAATATTAATATTCTTATGTTTTCAGACCTTCTCCCCAATAGCAATGGGGAAATGTTTGAGTGGAATCTATACGGCAGGACTCAGTGCAGATAGTACGGCCTACAAAATTTCAAAATCTGACACCACCTACTCCGAACTTGCAACGGACTCCAGCGTGGGAATAAAAGTTGGAAGTCTGATCTATTGCACGAAATCAAGAGTTGAAAGCACCTATTATCTAAAGGTAAGAAGCTTTGATTTTGAAAGTAAAAAGGATCTTCCTGAATACAAAGAGATTAGCGACAAGCACACTCTCTTCTCTGGTGGGATTGAGTATAAGTGGAACTTCATAAGAAAGTTCGAACTTGTTGGCGACTTTGAGGCGAGGGAGGAGTTGGCCTTTACTCCTCACGATGACACCAAAACTTTTAGCGATGACACCTTTTACAATTTAAAAGCGATGACAGGTCTTCGCTACTACACTTTTCAAAATGAACGCACAGATATCACACTTGCCGGAAAGCTGGGTCCCCTCGTTCCATTGAGTCACTACAACAATTCACAATTTGGTTATCTATACGGACTTAGCTCCGAGATCCTCCAGAGGATGGGGAGAAAGCACTCCCTCCAAATGGATCTATTCTGGGAGCACTACGTACAGCGCTACACCAATGTTTTAATGTCTAGACGGGAGTTAGGACTAAGACTCTCCTACGTTTTTAGGATGTAATAATGATGAAAAAACTAATTCAGCTGGGACTACTCTTACTATTAGTCTCGTGTAACCTCGTTGCTGAAAATAAAGTTACCAATGATTTTTTTGGAATAACCTCTGTACCCCAGGCAGTGCTTGAACTAACACCAAATTCAATTAGTGGAATGGACCTCGCAGGTGGAGTTTCTCCTGGAACAATTCATACACTTACCCTCACAAATACGGGAAAAGTAAGTTCAGAACTTATTAGCAGTCCAATTATTGGAGGGGAATCAGCATTTATTGAGGTAGTTACTGATAACTGCTTCAATCAAGCTCTAACTCCTAGCATGAGCTGCACTATTGATATTCGCGCGATAGCAACGAACAACAGAAGCTTCAATGCAACAATTGAAAGCACCACTGGATTAGTAGCTTCTAATGTAGTCGCACTTTCGGGAACCACTTCAGGTTTTCCCACGACCCCTTTTCTCATTTTATCTCCAACTAATTTAACTTCACTCAATATTGCAGGTGTATCTCCGGGAACTATTCAAACGATCACTTTAACAAACGATGGTGATGGAACTTCTGCTAATCTTCTTGCTCCGTCTATTACCGGAGATACCGTTAACCTTGAAGTTGTGACTGACAACTGTGTGGGGACTACTCTGGCCCCCGCTGCAAACTGTACTATTGATGTGAGACCAACCTCTTTCCTTAATAGAAGTTACAGTGGAGATATCACACTTAACGATGGAAGTGCATTTTCAAATACCACATCTTGGTCGGGGGTATCATCAGGGTTCACCCCTTTTATATCCGTTTGGAATACATCTGGAGCGGCCGAAAATATCACCCTTCCTCTCAGAACTGGCTTTAACTATGACTTCCATGTGGACTGGGGAGATGGAACTCCTATTCAGCATATTACTGTGTGGGATGAGGCCAATACTACTCACAATTACGCAACTGCATCTAATCATACAATTAAAATTGGTGGCCTTGCAGAAGCTTTATATATCAACTCCTCAGCTGATAAAGACAAAATTTTAAGTGTCCCTGATCTTGGTGATGTAGGTTGGATTGACCTTAGTTATGCTTTTACTGGTGCCACAAATTTAGCAACGCTTGCTGGCGGTAATACTTCAGGTGTAACAAATATGGAGGGGATGTTTCAAGGTGCAAGTGGATTGACCTCGCTGAATCTTTCGAGTTTTAATACCTCAAGTGTCACTGGTATGGCATATATGTTTATGGGAGCAGGTAGCTTAACTAACCTGAATCTCTCAAGTTTTAATACCTCCAGTGTTACAGACATGACAGGTATGTTTGAGAATGTATCTGGATTAAGCTCGTTAGATCTATCGATGTTTGTCACTACAAGTGTTATTGATATGAAATTTATGTTCAGTGGAGCATCAGGGATTTCAACACTGAATCTTTCTAGTTTTAATACTTCAATTGTTACAAATATGAGTCTCATGTTTAAGGGAACGTCGGCACTTACCACCCTTGACCTTTCTAGTTTTAATACTTCAAATGTTACCACTATGGGCAGTATGTTTTTTGGAGCAAGTGCCCTTACTACTCTTAATATTTCTAGTTTTAATACTGCTTTAAATACAAATATGGACTATATGTTTGATAGCGTCGCATCACTTGTGAGTCTTGATTTGTCGCATTTTGATACTACCAATGTCACATCTATGATTTCCACTTTTAAGGGAATGAGTTTGCTAAGTAACCTAAATTTATCTGGCTTTAATACGAGTAATGTAACCTTGATGAGCCTCTTATTTGCACAGGCATCATCACTTCAAAATTTAGATTTATCGAGTTTTAATACAAGTAATGTCATCAATATGAGCTACATGTTTATGGGTATGACCGCACTGACTAGTTTGGACCTTTCACACTTTAATACTTCGCTAGTCAATGATATGGATTTCGCATTTATGAATTCTTCTGCATTATCATCTCTTAACCTAAATAACTGGGATATAACAACGTCAACACCTACAAGTTCCAATACCTTCACGGGGATGACTGCCAATATTTATTGCGATCAAGGCGGGCCTCCGGGAACTGGAACAATATTTGGCTCGACCTGTGAAGCGATGGCCCCTTTTGTTTCCCAGTGGTCAACTTCCGCACCAAACGAAACAGTTACCCTTCCACTCCCCGCAGGGAACCTCTACAACTTCTCAGTGGACTGGGGAGATGCTTCACCAATTACCCGTGTAATGAGTGATACAGACTTAAATAAAACCCACACCTACGTAGCTTCGGGAGCTTATACAGTTACCATTAACGGCCTTGTTGAAGGGTGGAATTTTAATAACGCGGGATCAAAGGATAACATTACAGCAGTTACAGATTTTGGTGCCACAGGTTGGAAAAACCTCTACGCGGCATTTGCGGGAACGAGTAATCTTACCTCTTTTGCAGGAGGAATAACTCCTTTTGCTACAGATATGAGCGGGATGTTTGTCATGACTCCAGCTCTGGCAACGATTGACCTCTCGACCTTTGACACTACAAATGTAACCAATATGAATAGTATGTTCTATAGGGCCACTGCAGTTGGAACACTAAACCTGACAAACTTTATTACTACAAATGTCACAGATATGGCGTCAATGTTTGATGAAACCACCGCTCTTACATCTGTTGATGTAACTTCGTTTAATACGGCAAACGTCACAGATATGAATAGCATGTTCTATTTGGCCACCGCTTTGGGCTCTGTAGACCTTTCAAGCTTCACCACTGCAAATGTTACAGATATGTCTTCCATGTTTGAGATCGCAGCTTCTCTAACAACACTAGACCTCTCTCACTTTAATACGGCCGCAGTGACAAATATGAGTTCTATGTTTGAGGCGATGCCATCTATGACCTCCCTAACTCTTAACACTTGGGACATCTCAAATGCATTGGCCAGTACATACGTCTTTGATAGTATGGCAGGGGTTCTTTACTGCGACCAAGGAACTATGTTTGGAGTTCCATGTACCTAGATTTTAATACTTCACCAAATAGAAAAATGAAGGCCCCTCTTTTACGAGGGGCCTTTTTTTATTTAATAAATTGTGATGGTACTTTATCCCCCCAAGTCTACTGGCACCTGGGGGAGTAAATTTACCAAAGAGAGTGATTTGTACGTAGTCTTGCTCCTATAGATTGGTGATCTGTAATTACCAGTTCAAACTCTTCACTGACTACTGAAGTCGTCTCAATAACAATATTACAAACTTCACCTGGGACCATTGTTGCACCATTTCCACAAGAGCTTTTTGCTGCATTAATTACATATGCATGACCAGAAGGTCCATTAGTTGTGGAAAAGTTTAGTCCAGTTCCGGTTCCACACTGGGGTGAGTTTTGAATACTAATAACTCCTTGAGTTTTATTAATCGAATTATTAATCGTGGAGTAGCAAGGGTCAGTGCTCTTAACAAGCCCAACCAGTAATATGTTTGCTGAAACAGCAGTCTCATCAAATGCGATTTGACTATATACCTCGCTTCCGAAAACATTTCCATCATTTGGAGTAGTTGGAGAAATAATCTCAAGCGAAAGTGTACAACTCGCACCAGGAGAAAGACTTTGCCCAGAAACACAGGTATCCACAGTAACAACTACATCAGCAGTACTTGCAATTGTCAGATTAGTAAAAATCGAGTCTGTGTCATTTTTGATTGTAACAATTTTTGATTTATTAACACCATCATCAATAGCTCCATAATCAATTTGATTAACTTTAACCCCATCAACGTAGTAACTTAAACTAAGATCATCGGCCTTAAGTTCTTTATTCCACGAAATGTAGCGTTCAAAGATACTTTCATCATATTCCATTGCCCCTAAAAATTTCACAACATCAAGCTGACAGTCAGTAGCAGGAGTAAAACTAGGTAAAGTGACATAATCGTCACTGAACCACTGCTTTATGGAATTGCAATTAGTAGCTTGATCTGCTCCATCAACAGGAGAATAATATGCAGCATAGCTACCATCCACCCACCCCAGATTATTTGCAAGATCAATTTGCATCCCACCAAAGGTATTTAAGTTTGTGCTGAGAACAGGATTACCACTGCTCGTTAGACTGGGATAAACCAAAGCTGGCAGATCGTCTGGAGCAGTCGGACCTTCTGCATACAGTGTAACTAAAGTAGGCTCTGCCTGGTTTTTCTTATAAACTTTTAGTGTGTAGCTTCTTACACCAGAAAGCTCGGCATACTCAGAATCATCAGGAATAAGTATTGAGTCCCACGTTACATCCAAATAATCCCTGTACTTGTCGAGCTTTGAGTTCACCTCTTCATCATATCGATAAAACCCATCCTTATTTTGATCAATACGTATCATTGGGGAATATTCATTATCATCAGAATCATAATTATACATAAAATTAAGTGAAACAGTTCTTCCGTTAGGAAAAATCAATTCCGCTTTATCTACAGTTTTAATTGCTTCTTCAACTCCAGTGCTACCAGTATAAAATCTATAGCCTGATAGATAACTGTCAGAAGAAATACCAGTTGAATCGTTATAGCGAGAGAAGTAAGCTGCTTTTTGTTGAATATAGAAACTAAGTGGCGACTGATTTCCAAAGATTCTCATCTGCCCATCTGATTCACGCTTAAAAATCCAATATTCAACCCCAGACCACGTCCCAATTCTAAGATTAGCAGGATCATCATTATCGACGTACTTAACGCTATTATTCACTTTAACTACCATTAAGTCAGAATTTCCAGCATCATAGCTGACCATACTGTCCGCTACGGAGTTAAAATCGAGGATGTCAGCATATTCTCCATTAAACCAGTCATTCTCAATCATACCACCGTCAAGATAATTATCTGAAATAAGTGATCTCATTGTTGACTCATCTAATGAATTACTAACATCTGCTACAGTTGTTCCACGATAGAATGCTGTGCTGAGCTGACTAAGCAATGTTTGAATCTGTGTATACGTCGGTCCCTCTCCTTGACTTGCAACCGCTGAAATATCGATTGAGATAAGAGCTGCAGAACTGGTTACTCCATTTGCTGTAGCTGTAAAGCTCAACTCATCTGATCCAAGGTACCCGTTATTTGGAGTGTAAGTTACGCTATTACCAGCAAGAGTATGAGTTCCGCTTATTGGTGCAACAGTCACAGCATAAGTGATGGCATCACCATCAATATCCGTAGCAGGTAGCGTAAATGTTACTGATTGATCAAGTAAAGTTGAAACTGATTTGGCTTCGGCAACAGGTGCATCGTCGACTGCAATCACAGTATAGTTGAGCGTTACAACAAATGTAGCCCCTTCACTATCTGTTACTGTAATCGCAGCAGTATCAGTTCCATTGTAATTTGAATTTGGAGTATAGGTAGCAACAAACTCATCAGAAACAAGTGCCACAGAGGCGACACCATTTATCGCCGCAGTTGTTACCGCTGCTGTCAGTGCGCTATTTAACTCTTCCTTATCGCTAACAAAGAGATCTGTTGCTATAGTTGAGTCTTCATTTAACACTACAGCATGTGTAGCATCATTTGCGGAAGGAGCATCATTAATTGGATTAATTGTAATAGATGCATTTCCAGTAGCTGAGTCTGTCCCATCGGTAACAGAGAGAGAAACACTGTCTGCTCCATTTAAATTTTCATCTGGAGTATAAGTTAGAACAAATCCGCTAATAACAGCAGTTCCCTTCGTTCCCTGTCCCGCAACAGTCCAAGTAACAGCTTGATCTTCGGAGTCGACAGTTGGAAGAGTATAAGTTACTGCTGTATCTTCATCAGTCGTCATAGAGATGGCATCGACTACTGGTACATCATTTACAGAAGTGACAGTTACAGTAACTGTTTCAACAGCAGACGCTCCATTTCCATCATCTACGCTGTACATAAATGTTTCTTCTCCATGCCAGTTATGGTTTGGAGTATAAGTTACAATATTTCCAGCGAGCGAGAGGACTGCATTGGTTGTACTACTTGGAGCAGTAAAAACTAAGCTATCCTCATCAACGTCAGTTCCAGAAAGTGTGATTGAAAGAGGAGTGTCCTCATTTGTTGTAACCGCTTGAGCACTTGCCACAGGCGAATCATTTACTCCACTGACAGTGACATTTACGGTATGAGTTATGGCCTGAGTTCCATCGTCAACAGTGACCTCAAAGCTATCGGCACCGAACTGATCACTAGTCGCAGTGTAAGTGAAGTTTCCATTGGTGCCAGTAATTGTTCCCTTAGTTGGATCTGTTGATTTCGCAATAGTCACAGCTGCTGACTCAATATCTGTTGCAGAGATAACGAAGGCCTTTGATCCATCCTCTGACAGAGTTACTGCAGGAATAACGACACTAGGCTCATTGTTACCAATACATTGTTGAGCAGTAGTTACAATAATTCCGTCGCGACGATCAGTTTCGAGAGCAACGAGACGGCCCTGAATTTGATCTGCAATTCCATCGGTTTTCAGATTGTTGATTACAGGAGAATAGGTAGTGGTGCTCATTGCTAGGTCACCATTAATATGGGTACCATTAGCAAGATCAGAGAACCCAGCATCGGTATAATAGATGTTGAAATAACTCATATAGTTTTCGTCATTCAGATTCCAACTATAGGTTTCACCCCCAACAGTAGAACATAACTGCTCCACAGTTTGATTAAATGATGGAAGCTTATTTACCAACACCGGGTTAGATAGAGATAAGTCGTACTCAGACTCGAAAGACCCTTCACTGTAAAATTTCACATTGACTGCAAACTCACCTGCAGTCCCAAGCTCAGTGGGGTCTAGTACTTCAAAATAGGCTGAGCTAGCCTCATTGATACAAGTATTTCCGGCACTTGGGATGACCTTGATCATTCCACCTGTGAACATTGGGCTATATAATTCATAGTAAGTATTAGCAGCAAAAGCTCCTTCCTCTTCACAATAAAAAGCGAGGCGATTTTCAATTTGAGTTGTTTTAGAATCGTCGTTTAGATTTTTAATGGTACGATCATCGATCATTACGTCGAGTTCGAATTTGAATTTGTTACCATTTCCAAGTAGCCTCCAAATCCCACCACCCAGATTGTTGGCACTATGATAATAGTTATACTCAAAGACAGTTCCGTTGACGTCAAAAAGACCAGTAAAGGTCACGGAGATACTCAGGGTAAACGCATGAAATTTATTTCTTTCTAGTTTCGGTATATTGGGCCCTGCACCTAGGCCTTCCAGCTTGTTTAGACTATGATTCCTGAAATATATTTTCAAGGAGTCTTCAGAATGAGCAACAGTTTAGTAGAGCATTTTTCAACCTTAAAAGATCCACGCATGGTCAACAAATGTGACCATAAACTAATTGATATCCTAGTCATAGCCGTGTGTGCAACGATTTGCCGTTGGGATGAAAGCTGGGAACAGGTTGCAGACTTTGCAGTTGAGAGAGAAGAATGGCTAAGACAATTTTTAGATTTGCCTGCTGGAATTCCTTCTCATGATACTTTGCGACGTGTTTTTCTTCTGCTTGATCCAGTGGAGTTACAAAGTTGTTTTTTAGGTTGGGCAAGCTGCTTTCGTACTAAAATAACAGGAGAAACCATCGCTGTTGATGGAAAGACAGTGCGAGGCTCCACCGATAAAGCTTCTAATAGACGTCCGATACACGTGGTTAGTGCATGGGCCAATGAAAATCAGCTTGTCTTAGGTCAAATAAAAGTTGCCGAAAAATC
>JAGLCH010000046.1 GCA_023146355.1 Bacteriovoracaceae bacterium
GCCATTTTAGAGCGCAGAACAAGTTCATTTTGCATCTCTTTTTGACGAACGTAGGCATTTTTCAGGTCGATCAACTTCTGCTTTAATAGAACGTTTTTTGTCTCAAGCTCTGATGACAGGTTCATGTTTTGTGCTTCGATAGCAATTTGGTACTCATAAAGAAGTACCATATTTTCCACGCGAACTTTAAGTTCTTCCGGCCGAAATGGTTTTGATAAAAACTCGTTAGCACCGAGGGCAAGAGTTTTTAAAAAAAGCTCATCATCATTAAATGTCGTGAGTAAGATAAAAGGAATACGACTTAAGTCGTCAAACCCCTTGAGGTTTTCAAGGAGCTGAATCCCATCCATAATCGGCATTTTGTAATCAGAAATAATAAGGGCATAATCATTGCGATGCTTGAGACGATCTAGTGCCTCTTTCCCATTAGTCACCCAGTCCACTTTATAGTGGTACTTTTCGAGAAAATACTTAAGACGCTTTCCTTGAACCGGCGCATCCTCCGCAATTAATATTTTATAATTTTTATGTTCTTTCATTGTTAGATCGCAGTAATTTTATTAATATTTTATCTTTTGTGTAACCATAATATCCTATCGGTAAAAGCTGTAAAAACTTGGATAAAAAGGGACCTATATATATGAAACTTAAAATAGCACTTTTGGGAGCAACAGGGACTGTCGGACAAAAGGTGATTAAAATGCTAGAGAATCACCCAATGATTGAGATAGAAGAACTCGTGGCATCAGAACGCAATGTTGGAAAGGAGTTTGGGACTTGTGTCGACTGGAGAGAGTCCGGAAAGATTCCAGATTCTCTCAAGAATTTAAAACTACTCCACTACTCCGCTGTTAAATCGAAGTATGCAATTTCTTCACTTCCTGCAGAAATTGCGAAAGAAGCGGAAATATTCTTAGCGAAAAATGGAACAAATATTATTAGTAATGCTTCAGCATATCGAAGAGACCCAGTTGTCCCGTTGGTTATTCCTGAAGTAAATAGCGAGCAATTCGCCCTAGTTCACAAGCAGGAAACCCCTGGCAAGATAATCACAAATCCAAACTGTTCAACAGTCTTTCTTTCACTAGGCCTAGCACCCCTCAAAAAGATTGCGGGAATAAAACATGTTAGTGTCGTAACTCTCCAGGCATTAAGTGGTGCTGGTTATCCTGGAGTTTCATCAATGGATGTTATCGGAAACACTGTACCAAATATTGGTGGTGAAGAGGAAAAAATTGAATGGGAAGCAAAGAAGATATTGGGAGCTGACTTTTCAATTACGGCCCATGTTAATCGCGTTCCAGTAATGCACGGACACAGTGTCTTTATGCACGTTACCTTTGATCGAGATGTTCATGAGTCCGAAGTTACTGAGCTTTACCAAAAGCTAAGTAGCGAACACCCTGAGCTTTATAAGCTACACACAGATGAATTTAGACCTCAACCCCAAAAGGATGTCGAGGAGTTTGATCAAAGGGCCCATATCGGAAGAATCAAACAAGGTGGAGAGGCAAATATCGTGGGTCTCCTTAGCCTTGGGCATAACTTGGTACGAGGCGCAGCAGGTGCAGCTATTTTAAACCTAGAGGCGCTGCATAATTTTCTAGGAGAGAAGTGATGAAAGTTGCCCTGATCGGTTCAGGTAAAACTGGCGGAAAAGTTCTTGATCTTCTTCCTCGTGAGGACGTAACAGTTTTCAATGAAAGTAATCCTGTAACAACAGAGGCGCTTGCTGGAATTGATATCGCCATATGTTTTATTCCAGGAGATCAATTTCTAAGTATTGCGCCTATCTTAATAGCGGCAAAGATCCCTGTTGTTACTGGCTCAACAGGAGTAGAGTTCCCTCATTCCCTTAAAAATGAAGTTAAAAAGAATGAGCTAAAATGGATTCATGGTCATAATTTTGCTCTTGGGATGAACCTTATTCATCAAATGATAAAGGTATTATCTAAAGCAGATAAACTGTTTGAGCAGAAAAGCTTCCATATCCATGAGGTTCACCATACTCAAAAACTTGATAGCCCTAGCGGTACAGCAATCTCTTGGGGAGATTGGCTAGGTGAAAAGTGCACTATCTCTTCAGATCGTATTGGTGACGTCATTGGTGATCACACAATTGAATTAAAAACTGAGACCGAGGCCATTTCTCTTAGTCACAGGGCACTTGATCGAAAAGTTTTTGCCAAGGGTGCACTATGGGCAGCAAATAAATTACTAACAGATAATTCAATTCCTACAGGAATAAGTAGGTTTGAAGATATAGCACGAGGAGAGTTAGCATGAAGCTAGACAATTACCCACTTTGGACAGCACTTGTTACCCCACTAAATACTAATCAGACTGTAGATTACCCATCACTTAAAAAATTGGTTTTGATGCAGGAGAAAGCTAAAAATGGCATTCTAATCTTGGGCAGTACAGGCGAAGCACTTAACTTGTCTCTTGATGAGAGAAAAGAAATACTTAAAAGTGTCCTTGAATTAAAACCGTCAGTTCCCATTATGGTCGGCGTTGGCGGAATAAATATGGCCGAGACGATTGAGTGGGTTGAGTACCTCAACTCTTTATCTGTTGATTGCTACCTACTCGTCACGCCTTTGTATGCAAAACCTGGAAAGATGGGCCAATACTTTTGGTTTAAGTCCCTACTCGATGCCTCTAATCGTCCCTGCATGCTTTATAATATCCCATCACGATCGGGGATTGAGCTCAACGTAGAGTCATATAAGATGCTAAAAGGTCATGAAAATCTCTGGGCGTTAAAAGAAGCAAGTGGATCGATCCCAAACTTTTTAGAGTACGTACAGGCCAATAACGATGTTTTAGTTTTTAGTGGTGATGATGCCATGATGCCTGCTTTCATAAAGCTCGGCGCCAAAGGCCTTGTATCTGTGGCATCTAATGTATGGCCAAAAGCAACACACAAATATGTCAAGCGAGGCCTTGAAGGCCTTTTAAATGATAATGAAATTAAACTATGGGAAGTGGCATCTAACTCACTTTTTGTTGCCAGTAACCCTATTCCAGTTAAAGCACTCCTGAAAGAGCACGGTGTTATTAAGGAGAAGACTATGCGTCTTCCTCTTTGTGATGATGATCTTAATGATCTCTCTATCCTCGTGGAACAATCAGGCAATGTAGAAAATTGGAATAAATCAATACAGTAATTTGGAGATAATATGGATTGGAAAACAGCATTAGATCAATTAGAAACAGGCGTTCTTCGTTCTGCTAACAAAATCAATGGTACTTGGACACCTAATCAAGATGTTAAAAAACTTATTCTTGAGGCCTTCAAGGCAGGGGAACTTATAGAGGAGAATGGATTTGTCGACAAACACAATCTTATGCCCCAGCACTTCACTGCAGAAAGAGGTATTAGACTTGTACCAGGTGGTAGTTCAGTTCGCCGTGGCTCATATGTGGCCCAAGGGGTTATTATTATGCCCCCCGCCTATATTAATATCGGAGCCTATGTAGACGAGGGAACGATGGTTGATAGCCATGCTTTAGTTGGATCATGCGCTCAGATTGGTAAAAATGTCCACCTCTCTGCTGGTGTTCAAATTGGAGGGGTACTAGAGCCCATTGGTGCTAGACCCGTTGTAATCGAAGATAATGCCTTTATTGGAGCTGGTTCTGTTGTTGTTGAGGGAATACAAGTATCAAAGGGAGCTGTAATTGCCCCAGGAGTAATACTCTCCAATGCTGTACCAGTGTATGACTGTGTAAATCAGATTGTCCTAGAGCGTGGTGCAGCGATCCCTGAAAATGCAGTTGTCGTTCCGGGAACTCGGCCGGTGAGTGACCGTCTACCTTGGGCACGAGAAATGGGACTAAGTCTAAGTTGCGCTATGATTATCAAGTATCGTGATGAAAAATCTAATGCTTCATTAGAGCTTGAAGAGCTTCTAAGATAATCTTTTTTTTAGGCCACTTCGGTGGTCTTTAAAATGTCCTAAATACCGGGATCTGCGCACCTAAAACCCTTTAAGCTATCGTTTTCTTATATAACGATATAAAAATCACAAATAGATTAAAAAAAGGTTTGGTATATCAAACTTTTGTAGTAAAACCATACTGCAAGTATAAAACATCCTTTTTTTGGAGCTTCAAAAATGAAATCTTTAATAGAGTTATATCGCGGTGAGCGCAGTGTAGTTACTAAAATTCACGATCGCGGAATTCTTAATAAGCGCCTAAGAGATATTGGGATTTACCCCGGTGCCGAAGTTATCATGGTAAAATCGGCACCCCTCGGTGACCCACTTGAAATAAAAGTAAATGACAACAGCATTTCTCTTCGAATTAAAGAAGCTGACAAAATCGAGGTTGAGTAATGAAAAAAATAGCACTCGCAGGAAACCCAAATTGCGGTAAAACCACCATGTTTAATGCCATAACTGGCGCCAATCAAAGAGTCGGAAACTACTCAGGGGTTACAGTCGACCGCATCTCTGGCTTCACAAAAGTTGCAGGAGAGAAAGTAGAAATCGTTGACCTGCCAGGGACCTATAGTCTTACGGGATTTTCAGACGATGAACTCGTTGCTCGCAACTACCTTATAAATGAAGATCCCGACGTGGTCATCAGTGTTGTTGATGCCTCGAATATTGAAAGAAGTTTAAACCTCACCCTCCAGCTAATTGAGATGGGGATGAATGTGGTAGTCGCACTCAACATGGTTGATGTTGCCAAGAGAAAAGGCTTTAACATTGACGGCTATAGACTGTCAGAAGCACTTGGTGTTCCTGTTGCCTCTACCATATGCCGCAAAGGAGAGGGACTCGATAACCTCCTTCGAAAAGTTGGAGAAGTGGTTGATGGGAAAAAATCTAAGCCGATCAAAATCTCATACTCTCCAGAGATCGACGAGCTAATCAAGCAAACAAAAGATGAAATAAAAGGCTACAACTTATTAAAAGACACTGAATTTGACGGGTGCGTTTCATTTTGGGCGGCCTTGAAATTAATTGAAGGCGACAGCGATGTTACCGAAGCAATTAAGGCCCACCAGTCTCCCAACACAGACCTATTATTTAAACGGATCAAAGATCTGGAGGCCCATGTTGAACATACCCTTGGTGATTCGCTAGAAAATATAATTTCAGGCCAACGCTACGGTGTAATCAATGCGCTAGTCAAAACAGCAAAAGAAATATCTCTAGAGAAACGAAGAAATATTTCAGATAAGATCGATCTCTTTTTGACACATAAATTCTTAGGGCCCATTTTCCTATTTGCTTTCTTGTACTTTGCTTATGACATTACCTTTACCCTTTCAGAGTATCCTGTTGGATGGTTTGAAACATTCTTTGGCATGCTAAATGAAGCGGTTTCAGCAGCAATGCCCGACGGGCTTCTTAAGTCACTAGTCGTATCTGGCATCATTGACGGTGTTGGTGGAGTTTTAGGCTTTACTCCACTTATTATGTTCATGTTTTTCCTAATCGCTATTATTGAAGACTCAGGATATATGGCGAGAATGGCCTTTATTCTCGACCGCGTACTTAGAATGTTTGGAGTGCATGGTAACTCCATCATCTCTTATATTATTGGTGGTGGTATCGCTGGAGGCTGCGCTGTTCCTGGAATTATGGCGGCAAGAACCTTAAGAGATAAAAAAGAAAAGCTAGCAACTATTCTGACAGTTCCCTTTATGAACTGTGGTGCCAAGCTCCCAGTATTTGCTCTTCTCATTTCGGCCTTCTTTGCAGAACACAAAGGCCCGATGATGCTTTTACTGACTATTTTGAGTTGGGCATTTGCCCTAGGAATTGCTTTTTTACTCCGAAAAACTGCACTGAAAGGTGAGGCCAGTCCATTTATTATGGAACTTCCACCATATCGAATGCCTACTTTAAGAGGATTGTTAATTCACACATGGCAGAGAACCTGGATGTATGTGAAAAAAGCGGGAACCCTTCTCCTACCCGCATCGATTGTCGTGTGGGCGCTGATGACATTTCCAGTACTCGACCCGTCGCAGATAAACTCCACAGATCAAGGTGTAATCTCTGAAAAGCAACTAGAACATTCAATTGCTGGACGCATGGGTAAGACCATGGAAGTAGTAACTAGACCCTTAATGGGATTTGACTGGAAGCTCAATATCGCCCTTATTGGTGGTGCTGCTGCAAAAGAAGTAATTGTATCAACACTTGGTACTGCTTATTCCATCCAGGGAGCAGATGAAGAGAAAGGAGCAAGTACACTTGCCGCCACACTTCAAAAAGATCCTAACTGGACACCGTATTTGGCCTTTGCCCTAATTGTTTTCACCATGCTTTACTTCCCATGCATTGCAACTGTGGCAGTCATACAGGGGGAAACAAGATCGTGGAAGATAACTCTCTTCGCGGTAACCTACTCGACAACGCTGGCAACCATTTTTGCAACCATTGTCTATCAGGTTGGCGCCTTACTAAGCTGATAACATAATTATTTTATATATTTTGGCCTAGGGCCAACAAGGTAGAAATATCTGGAGTAGTTACACCGACAATTAAAGGTGGAGCAACAGATGGCCATTCTGCCAATAAAACAACTGTAGCTTACTCTTTATCTTTCTAGTCTTTTACAAAAAAAGGCCCCAACAATTGCTGGGGCCAAATATTTAAAGTGACGTATCTAAATTTTTGTAACTAACGTAATCGGGGAATAGGATACCCCTGTAACCGCCAACCACAATTCCTCTTGGGTGACGATAATTTTGTGCCATTCCAATATCCACATAAAAAACACCCACCATATCCTCGCGATCAAGAGCGTACACATTACCAGACTTAGTCTTTTTTCCCGACTCATCAAATTCTATAACAGTTGGAGTCTGATCAATCTCGAAAGTACCTGCATCAATATACTTTTCTGGTGAAATATTTTTCAGGACATAGTTCTGATCTGCACGCCCTGTTTCATCATTACTCATAATTGAAGTTAAAATATACTCAAAAGTCTCTAGTTTTCCTGTATAACGAGATAGAGTCTCGTCGTACATTTTTTCTTCGGCATAGATCTTAATAACCGGTGTCCCCACAGGTAGAAGACTTCTTAAGTAGGCAATCGCTTCATTATTAAATCTTGTACAGCCACTACTTCTAGGATCTGTAACTAAATTAGCGATAAAACTTTTGGTGCGCTTGATGTAGTCTTCTTTATCTGCTCCCCATCCAATTGTTCCATGCATCCACTGATAGTGTGCATTAGGGCCAACTTTGGCAGCAAACCAACCAAAGGCACCACGCATTCCATCCTCTTGACCATCATACAAATATTTGTCCTTAGTCCAGCTAATGGCATTAGAGCCAGCACGCGGCGGCAGCCCCAAGCTAGGAGAATACCATCGCGGGTAGTGAGCAGCATAATCCTGGTAGAATTTATTCCAGTTCGTGATCTTTAGTGCTCCAACAATAGATCTTTTACCTGTTTTATTTTCACCAACTGCAACCTCAGATTCAAAGACCATTTTGTTGTTACAAAGTCCCTGTTCATTACAGTTCTTTTCATAAATTCGAACACGCTCTGTGGCGATATTCTGAACGACGTAGTATTTACTGTTATTCTCCGGAGATATATACTCTGATTTATTAATGCTTAGATAGTTACGACTAACAAAAACTATACTATCTTCACTAACTAATTGAACACCAACATACACTCCACCAAGAACGGTATTGAGAGAAATAACTTTTACTTTACTGTTTCTTTCAAGTTGCCCAACTACATTTCTCTCTGCGTCTCGAATATTCAGCGCTGATGCAGTGATGTAATAGGTTCCCCCTGCCACAATATTATCACCAAGAGCATTGGCCTTAAGTCCAAGTGAGCTTTTGCTGAAACGTAGAGTTGAAATATCTTGCCTCGTCGAGAGTTCATCAAAGTTATCGACAATAGCGTCGCGATCATGCACCTCGGCATTTTGCATTTTAATCATTTTATCCAGTGTTTTCTGGTGATCTACAGACTGAGCGTTAACCGCCGATCCGACTAGCATTGAAAGAGCTAAAAAGGCTAATTTATTCATGGTTTCTCCTTACGATTTATAATAAAATACCACAAATAACGCCCCGCAACACAACCTGTGTAATATTTCCTCACCCCTCAGGAAAACAAAAAAGGACCCAAAAGGATCCCATATCGTAAGTGCTTGTAACTATAGACTATGCTGCTTCGCTGTGACTCTCAAGCGCCTGATCCAAAAGCTTGCAAAACTCTCTGGCCGCCTGCCAACCGATCCCCAAGCGATAAAAGCTGTTTTCGCAGGTCAATCTAATGTTGTAAAGGCCCGTTTGGGCCAAATGAACTGATTTTACACTGGCAAGTGGGTACTCTCTTATAATATTGCGCCCATTGGCCGTGGAACAAAATAGAAGTCTATTTTCTGTCAGGGCGTACAGTCCATAATCCTGTTGCAAAACCCCCACCGTAAGGCCCACTAGCTCCTCGTTATCACTCAGCATGCCTTTTACATACTCCACATCTTTCTCAATCACATTTTTCATAAATGTTGATTTTGCATCTAAATACTCAAATTTCATAGGCCTAACCTTTTACTAGTCACTTTTATATCGGCCTAAAAGATAGAAAACTTGAGTATTTGGAGCTACTAATCATGCGAGCTCTTTTAATCAACAAACTTAACAAATTTTGTGATTATGCCGATTATAACATGACATAATTAACGATACGTTAAGTGTAAGGTTCTTCAATGGCACTCAATATCAAACCACTAATGAAAAAGGATCACCCCGAGGTCACTTCTCCAGAAAAGCCCTTAGGTGAATCAGATGCGGCCGAAGAAGAGTCAAAAAAAGATTACAAAAGACCATGTGAGAATAAAATTGATCAAAAAGATGAAGAGCGCAAGAAGCTTAAGTCTAGAATAAAGAAGAAAATCAATCCAAAGAGAATTCTCAGAAGGTTGAATATTATATAATTTAAAGCTTTTTTACCCATCTCAGCGCCTCCCCAAATTCTTGAATAAAACCGTAAACTTCTTTTGACACACAACGTTTTTATTTTTATGATTATAGCTAGTTAAGTTGTTAAGATGAAGATTTCCTGTCTTTTAGATAGGGGATTTGCCCTTCAAAAGGAGTTGA
The DNA here is from genome assembly GCA_023146355.1 of Bacteriovoracaceae bacterium. GTDB lineage: Bacteria > Bdellovibrionota > Bacteriovoracia > Bacteriovoracales > Bacteriovoracaceae > JAGLCH01. Next base: position 9,105 of record JAGLCH010000046.1, read on the forward strand.
CGTGGCAAACTACGTAACAATGAAGAAGGTGGCCTGCATGTTTGGTGGCCCACACCTTTCCGAAGATATAATCAACCTTCAAGAGCAGGGACTTATTCCTGCGCCAGAACGATTTCTTTCGGGTGCCCTTTTTAAAAAAGGCTGGCCTGTATCTGAGCTCCCTAAAATTGGTGAGAAGATTGGTTATTTTAAAAAATTTAAAGAGTCAGTTGCTATATCTGTTTTTACTACCAAAGGCGGAGTGCTTAAGAGCACGCTTGCATTAAATCTTGCACGAACAGCAGCTCTTCATGGACTAAAGACCTGTGTTGTTGGTCTCGATATCCAAGGAGATGTCACGACTGCGCTTGGCTTTGATAATCAGCTAGGTAATGATGATAGCCTCGAAGAGATTGTCTCAAAGCTCAACAGCATTAAAGGGCTATCCGACTATTTTAACAACCGCTATCGTCTTCATGAAGTCATTGAAGAAACAGATATTCCAAACCTCTTTTTAATTCCAGAGACTCCTGAGCTAGCTGCACTAAATGATTCCTTGTCTAATATTAATCGCAGAGAATATTGGCTCAGAGATCGTGTAGTTTCACAATTAAAAGAGCACTTTGATCTTGTGGTGATGGACTGTTCTCCAAATTGGAATAAGCTCACAACAAATGCTCTTGTGGCATGTGATATTCTACTCTCCCCACTGGAGTGTAAGATCAATAACTTTAGAAACCTCAATGTCTTTAAACATTTTCTTAATCAGTTTAAGCAAGATATGGATATTGATTTTGAAACCATTTTCACACCTACAAAATTTAATCCCAATAGACGGCTAGGCGTAGATATCTGCAACTGGTATCGCGATAATGTTAAGGGATGTACTGAGAACTCAGTTAGGGAGAGTATTGTTTGTGAAGAAGCAACAGCGCTCAATAAGTCTGTTATCGAACATGCTGCTGGTAAGCCTCAAGCAAATGAGATGATTTCGCTGATGACTGAAATTCACGGTCGAATTGAATCCTACCTTGAGGAAGTTAAATCCTGCGCACCCTATACACAAAAAACAGGTAGTGAGTTTAAGCACCTTTTTGATAGAGAAGTGAGGCCTTAATGGCAATTAGTCTTGGTCATGTAAAAAAATCTATAACAGCACAAATTGCAGCGGCCCAAATAACAAAAGAGCAGTCTGCAAGTCCCTGGGAATCATTTGATAGTCTTGGTCCACAGATAAGATCAGTTCAGGCAAATGAGGCCTTGCGTAAAGTTGGTGTAAAAAAAAATGATAACCTTGTAGACTTTAAGTTTTATAAGAATAAGCGTGAGAAGGTTGCACTTAACGGATCTGAAATTATCAATAAGGTCGATGTACCTTGCGCTTCTGCTGGCCTAATTGGATTTCTTAAACGCCTTTTCCTCAGTTAGCAATGAGTGGAGGGCATAGCTTTAAATTCTATGATGAATTTTTTGAAAACTTCAGCTCAAAATTCACTCGTAAATCATATCAAAACGATATCGATCAATTTTTAAATTACATCACTAAATTCTACCCCGAAATAAAACAATATATTGATGTAGAGCGCAAGCATGTCATTAAATTTAGAAACTATCTAGAAGAAGTTGGCGGACATAAAGGCGATGCCTGTGCCCCTAAAACCATTGCGCGAAAGCTTGCTGCAATCTCCAGCTTCTATCACTTTCTTGTTGAAATTGGCGAGGCAAAGTATAATCCAGCAACCTCTGTCAAAAGACCTCGAAGAGATGTTAGAACCCCGACAAATGCATTGAGTACAGATCAAGTTCGACAGCTATTTGAATGCATTGATGCCAAAAAGCTTTCTGGATCACTGCATTTAAGTCTTCTTGTTACTTTCTTTACGACTGGCCTTCGAAAGAGTGAAGTGCTAAATCTTCGCTTTAGAAATTATCGTGAAATTAATGAATATAAGATCCTAGAGTTTACCGGCAAAGGTGGAAAGATTGGACAAAAGCTACTTCATCCAACTTGTGTTGAGGCGCTAGAGCATTATCTTTCCTTGATGGTTGAAGAAGGGCGCGGCCATTGCCCGGATGATTGGCTATTTCAACCCACGAAGAATCCCAAAAATCCAAATGAGCTTAACAAGAGGCTAAATCCCAAAACTATTAATGAGATCCTCGATCAATACGGGAGAAAAATAGGGTTGAACTTTAAGATATCTCCCCACTCTGCCCGCGCTACTTTCATCACTGAGCTGCTTGATCTTGGAACTGATATCTATCGAGTGGCGAGGGAGGTCAACCACTCCTCCGTTCGAACCACTCAAGAATATGACAAGCGAAGAAAAAAGATTACAGAAAGCCCAGTATTCAAGTTGCGATTTTGAGCAAAAAAACTTTTTTTTTACAGTCCAGGTAGTGGTGCAACCTTAAATACAAATTCCCTCGGCGGTTCTACTGCAAACTCAACTGACTTTGAAAAGACTTGTTTTGCTGCCACTTCCTCTGAAATGTTGTAAGAGCTAAACAATACGGACATGTATCTATAAACTGACTCAAGATCCATACCAAGTGAAGCATTTACTACTCTTGCTCCCTTTTGTCCGGCATAGATCGATTCATGTTTTTTAGCATCTACTTTAAAAAAGTCCATAATTGCATCAAACATCTCATCAGAAATTATCGTGTACTGTTTACCGTATTCTTAAGAGTCTATAATCGACAAATGGGGGGGTAATAATGAAAAAGGCCTCCAAATGGAGGCCTTCTAGATATAATTAACTGGAATGATTATCTTATTCAAAAATGAGTGAACTTGGGCGCTTGGTTACGAAAGACTTCATCTTAAAGTCAAGAACAGGTCCATCAGTCAAAGATTTAGAATAAACTGCCTCAGGAACATCTGGGACCATTGCAATGGCCGCAAGGATAACCTGATCAAGTGACGACTCTGGGAACATTGCGGTATAAAATGCTGCTCTCTTTGCTCTCTCAAGGTTTACAAT
>JAGLCH010000047.1 GCA_023146355.1 Bacteriovoracaceae bacterium
ATTCCAGCAATCTTAGAAAATGCACCATTGATAAGTGCTTCGTTTGTTAATGATTTTGAACCATTGATAACAGCATCATTCTGGATTAGAGAATAATAAGCAGCGTTACCCATAGCAACAAAACGGTCAGCTTTTGGCATTTTTAGATCGTCCATCATCTGAGCGATTGTGAAAATGTCAGCTACTAAAGGCACTAGGTTTGAAGCACCTGTAAGTTGAAAGATATTGTCTGGTGTTGCACTAGAAGCTTTCTTCAATTCTGTATAGATGAAAGTTTCGATAAGATCACCAATTTTTGATGGAGCAATCTCATAGAATAGATCGTCAAGATCCATTGAAGTTTTAGCTCTCTCAGCATCCTCAATATAAATTGAATATTGCTTGTACTGGTCAAGGTTGCACTTGTCTACAGCAACAGTTACACCGCCCTCTGTAGCAGCTCCGCCAGCTGTAGGCCATGCCGCTACAGATCCGCCAGTGATTCTTGGGATAGAAAAATCTACTGCACCAGCTTCCACGTTTGCAGATAGATCCCATACTGTGTTCATAAAAATAGTTTCAGCTTTAAGATAATCTTGAAGCTCTGTAAGCATCAATTGATGCATTGAAATTGTTGCTACACCTGTTACGGCCATGTCATTTCCTTAAGCTACTTCTTTCGCAGCTCTCTGCGCAACGCTTGTCTTTCCTGTGCAGTCATGTCACCGATACTTTTCGGTTGTGATTTCTGACCAGCACCATTAGGCAATGTTGCAATGTTGTTAGTTTTGATTAAAGAATCTCCGTGAACTTCTCTGAACCTGTTGACCTCGGCACTTAATGCCTCCTGATCGATCTCACCGCTTTCGCTGACTGAAATAGAATCAAGGTCGAGGTGTCGAGCGTAGTCACGATTTTTGAGCGCAGCTCCTAGTTCCTTTTCAACAGCATCAATTTTCTCTGCTCTGACAATAGAGTCGTTGATTCTGCTTAGTGTTCCCCTAGTTTCTATTAGTTCAGCGTCTTTTTTCTCCGCTAGAGTTTTCCATTCGTTGTCCTCTTTCAGCTTGTTTTCAGCGTCAGCTTCTTGCTTTGCTTCAAACTCAGCTAATCGAGCATTAACTCTTTCGCTCTCTACCTTTGCATTTTTCATCTGCCCTAATAGCTTCTTGTGAGTCTCATAAGAAACTGATTGCTTTTCGCTTTCCCCACTAGAGATTGCGGTGTTGTCACTAACAACGGTTTGTTCTTCACTCATTTTAAAAATCCCCTTATTTGATTTTAAAAAGTTTTTTATATAGCTTTTTCATTTTCGCTTTTATAGGTCTTTTAAATCTTTCGCCATCGAGTGGAAGTGTCGCTCTCCGAACTCTGCCCTTTCCATTATGATACTTGTGAATCGGATTGGTAAAGTAAATCACGACACC
>JAGLCH010000048.1 GCA_023146355.1 Bacteriovoracaceae bacterium
GGTGATGTCTCCCCTACAATGCAGGTTAAGCTCCTTCGCGTACTTCAAGAGCAAACATTCACTCCCGTTGGTTCAAATCGCGATGTGAAAGTAGATATTAGAATTATTGCGGCCTCTCACAAACCATTTGAAGAAATGATAAAGGATGGTTGCTTTAGAGAAGATCTTTTCTATCGTCTAAATGTTTTGCCGGTTTATCTTCCACCTCTTCGTGAGAGAACTTCTGATATCCCACACTTGATAGACTATTATATCAATTACTTTAATAGTGTGCATAACCTCAATATAAGCGAGGTTACTCCAGAGGCAATGAAGGCGCTAAAGGCATTTTCATGGCCAGGAAATATTCGTGAGCTTAGAAATGTGATTGAGCACTCATTCATTATTGAATCCTCGGATAGTATTTCATTTTCTTCATTACCTGAAAATGTACGTCGAGGTATGGAAGGTGTGGTCGTTGAAGATGACAATCATGAGAGTCCAATTGATTTCAAAGGAATCAAAGATTCTGTTTTTGAAGAGGAACAGTCTGAAGCTGTAACAAGTGAATACTCATTTAAGTTCGCTACTGTAAGTGAAAATAATGAAATAAAAATGGATTTTCAAATAGCAAAAGACCTTTTTGAAAAAGAATTTATTGTTCAGGCCTTAAAAAATAATATTGGGAAAATAAATAGAACTGCTCTTAAGGCAAATATTCCTAAAAAGACATTACTCCGAAAGATAGAGAAGTATGGGATTAACCCAAAGGATTACTATTAATGAAAAAATGGTGGCAAGTAATTGTACTCATTCTGTTCGTTGTTGTTCTTGATCAATTAACAAAATGGGGAATGCGAGATAACTTTATTGTCGGCGAGTCGATAAAGGTAATTGATGGGTTATTTAATCTAACCTATGTTCGTAATAGGGGAGCTGCATTTGGTTTTGGTGCTGGGCAAGGCGATCTTTTTCGCGCTCTAATGTTTTTATTACTTCCAACGATAGCATGCGTATGGTTGGCCTTTTTAATCAAGACCGCTCTTATAGAAAGTAAACTGCTTGCAGTGGCATATTCGATGATACTTGCAGGTGCCATTGGAAACCTCCTCGATCGTTTCATTCTCAACTACGTTGTTGATATGTTTGATTTTTATTTGTGGCAGAGCCATTTTCCTGCGTTTAATATTGCAGATGCTTCGATTTCTGTTGCAGCAATGCTATTGATTTATGACTTTTTTCTTCAGTTAAAAAATAAGAAGGGGAATGGGGAGGCATAGGTGCATCCGATATTATTTTCAGTAGGTGATTTCAGTGTGTACTCCTATCCCTTCGTGATGGGTGCCGCTTGGGCGTTATCCTTTCACTTGAGTCAGTATTATTTAAGCCTAAGGGCGATACTTGATCGCTCCTTCAACCTATTCTTTGTAGGTGTCTTTCTCTTTGCATGGGTAGGTTCAAAAATACTATTTCTAATTAATTCCACAAATAATGAATTTCTCACAGTGGCGTCAAACACAAATTTTTGG
>JAGLCH010000049.1 GCA_023146355.1 Bacteriovoracaceae bacterium
AAGGTTTCCCACACAGGAGTGATGCGTTCTACTATTGGCCGTCACCCACGTAACCGACTTAAAAGAGCAGCAAACATAAAAGACGGTAAGGATGCAGTTACTTTTTTTAGAGTAATTAAAATGTATGAAAAGCTGACACACCTGGAAGTTACCTTAGAAACAGGTAGAACTCACCAAATTCGTGTCCACGTTTCTCAGCTATTAAAGATGCCCGTTTTAATGGACCCTGTATACGGTAATGCCAATCAGCACCTTCAAATATTAGGTCCAAAAATTGCCAAGGTTCTTGAAGGATATGATGCTCCCCTACTCCATGCTAAGTCGCTGGGATTAATGCATCCCATCACAAATGAATCCATCTGCTATACAGCTCCTCTTCCTACTATTTTTAAAGATGTCCTCGAAATAGCACAGGAAGATTTTAAAGGTAGAAAAACTCCATAGTCATTTTGAAGTTCACTCTGATATTCAATGTCTTAAAGGCGGAAATAGAATGCAAAATCAAAAAAGAAACCTAACCCTTCAAGGGATGACAGTTCCACATGTTCTCTTTCTAATTTGTACAATAGGAATGATTAGTTCATCAATCTACCTACTGGCACACTACTTTCAAACATTTTACCCTGTTGGTCTTAATGAGGGACAACTGTGTCAAAGTCAGGGATTTATTAGCTGTGATTCAGTGGCATATTCCCCGATTTCTGCTATTTTTGGAATTCCAATTTCAATTTTTGGAATTCTAGCTGGGGCCTTTCTTTTTATCAGTTCAATATTTCCATCAACGAAGCTTGAGGCCACTAACAATATTTTTACTCGAGTGAATGCAGTTGGATGTATTATTTTAGCTCTATACTCAATATTTGGGCTCGGTCACCTTTGCCCTGGATGTAGTGTCTATTATGTTTTCTCATTGCTTGCGGCATGGTTCTACTTTAAGCACAGCGAGCTCTTTAATATTGATATTAAAGTTTCTGTAATATATGTAGTGATTACAGCTGTTGCATGCTCCATCGTTCTTTACTCTTTTAACGCAAGAGAGGATATACAGCTTCGCTATAAAAAACCTGTTCTTAATCAGTTCTATTCATTTACTGACTTTGGCGACCCTCAATATGAGTCAAAATATAGAAACCTATCCTCAACAGAAAAATTCAGTGATGCACCACTTCGCATTTCTGTTTTCTCTGATTTTCAGTGCCCATATTGTCAGCAGTTGGCCAAAACGCTTCTAAGACTTAATGCAAGATATGCTGGGAAACTTAATATTCAATTCTTCTTTGTACCACTTGATATGAGCTGTAATCCAAACATGAAGTCCCCAATGCACCTTCTGGCGTGTAAGGCATCATATATTTCAGCATGTGTACCAGAACAATTTGCAGAAGTGCACGATGAGATTTTTGGAATGGGAAGAGGACTGACTAATCAATGGCTCAATGAAAGAGCAAAAGATTTAAAAGTTACAGACTGTATGATCACGCCAAAAGTTAAAAAGATTGTACTAAATCACTTAGAAGTGGCGTCAAAGTTTGAAATTGAATCAACTCCCACAATGATTATTAATGGGAAGAAAGTTCAAGGTGCACTGTCATCCACTCAGCTTTATATTATTCTCGATGATCTGCTAGAAAAATCGACTAAGGCACTTTAGCAAATCCTATCGAGAGGATAAATTTTAATGAGCAAACGAGAAGTTATTATTCCCAAATACAACTGTCCAATAATTGAAACCCACGTTCATTTGGACTACCTTAAGGCAGGTTCTGAAGCTGTTGTCGCTGAAGTACATCAATTTGGAATTGAAAAAATGATTACGGTATCTGTAGCGCCTGAAAACCTCGATGCCGTGATGGACCTTATAGACCGCTTCCCCGCGGTATACGGAACCCAAGGCGTTCATCCTCACGAAGCGGGCCTCTACAACAAAGAAGTCGAAGCAAAAATACGAGAAAATGCTCTTCATAGCAAGATCGTGGCAATTGGTGAAATTGGACTTGATTACCACTACACTAGGTCACCAAGAGAGGTTCAACTAAAAAGTTTTGAGTCTCAGCTACAAATTGCTCAGGACTTAGACCTCCCCGTTGTATTTCATACTCGAGAAGCAGAAGACGATACGATTTCAATGTTGAAGAATTTTCCAGATCTTAAAAAAGGAGTTTTTCACTGCTACACCTCGAACCAAGAACTTGCAGACTTTGGCCTAGATAGAGGCCTTCACATAGGCTTTAATGGTATTCTCACCTTTAAAGCAGCTCAAAATGTAAGAGATATACTTCATAATACTCCCCTAGACCGGCTACTACTTGAAACAGATGCCCCCTTCTTAACTCCCGCCCCCTACCGAGGCATAGAGAATTCACCAAAGTTTATCCCACTTATCGCTAAGCGGATGGCAGAGGAGAAAGAGGTCGAAGTTGAACGCCTCTTGGAGCAAATATATCAAAACAGCATAAAACTATTCCCGAAACTGGCATAAATAGATAAATGATATAAAGAGCTCTACAGTATTTCCGATAAGTACTTATTAAGTAACGCTTTTTTGGGAGACTTGCGTGAATAAAGGAATTTTATCAGCACTATTACTACTATGGGGAACATCGTTATTTGGCGATATTCTTCCTAAATACCTTCAAAGGCCACGGGAAAAAAACATCAATTATTACGACGAAATGCTTGAAAAAGATAACCCGACTCTAGAGAGCGCGGTTAAAGTGGCAAGCAAGGTTCACGATATTAAGCGCTCAATTGACAGTACCACCACAATGGAAACTGCGTATAAAAATTCAAACAGTAACTGTGATACTACAGTGATAGCTTGTCCCTCAAAATCCAAACACAATCCAAAATGTGACTTTAAAGGGGTTGATGAAGAGTGGAAGACCAAGTGTGATCAACTGTACTCAAGTCAGATCCCTAAGGGTGCCCTGGACTTCACTCTTGGAGTAATGGCAAAAAACAGCACATTATTTGGTAGCAATAAGTGCTTTGATAAAGCAGGCCTTGCAAAAAGCTACCACCCATCGATGGGGGGAACAAAATCAAGGGATATTCGCACTCGTATGAAAGGTGGACTTCAGAATAAGTGTATATTTATCATTAACGACATGGGTGAAAAAAAAGCTCCTTGTCGCGGAACCATGTACTACATCAACATGTGTAAACCTGGAAGGCCTAAGATCACAGAAACCTACGTCAACATTGGAACTGGAACTTGCCGTGAGAGGAAGGGCCACCAAAATGTTTCAGGTAAGCATACCACCATACTCGGGGCATTTTTGACTAATGACCATGTATTTAATTTCGGTGCAACGAAGGAAAGCTACAATAGAACCCGTAGTATAATTAAGAAAATATCACGAGAGAATAAGGCACACGCAGTTCAGCTGTTTGGCCTTCAAAATACAAACAATGGGGCCTCAAGAGATATGAAGTATCTCCATGTCTCTCCATATCAGTCAAGCTGGGGCTGCCCTTCAATCAATGCCAAGAACTACTGGATGGTAAAAGAGATGGCGAAACACCACCCCTCTCTCCTTGTGAACTATCATAAGGGCAAGATGGAAAACATCAACAAATGTAGTAGGAATTAATATGAAAAAACTAGCGACGATATTAATTATTCTTTTTGCCACTCATTCGATTGCAGCAGAAAAATGCTATCAATTTGATGCACCAAAAAGCATGAAAAAAGCAAATTTTAAATGGATATCAACTCCTATCCTTTCAGGAAAAAGTAAAGAGACAACCCTTGTAGTTAAAAGTGGTCGAGCTCTTTTCGCAGGGACATTTTACTGCATGAGCAGCAGGCCCAAGGCATACCAGTGCGTTGGCGATGACGACAGTGGTGACTTCACTATAACTGGCGGAAAGGATAATCCAATCATTGTAATTAAACACCTCACTGTGGGAGTGCCCGATCGCGCCAATGTTCAAATTATGACAAAGACCCCCCTTACCATTCAAGGTAAGATCGCTAACTGCAAATAATAGATTTTTTTAATACTTATTTCCTGTCAGCTCACAGATAGACTTCATAACTTTTGTGAAGCTCCCCCCTCTATAGCGTGACTTATTTTCTTCGATATATAGCTTAATATCTTTCTCTTTATGAGTGAGAAGATACTGTGCCAAATCAATAGCAACAGCGAGAATAGCGGCGAAGGCATTGATCCTAATCCCCGACATTTTACTGGGAAACCCATCTCCTGATGGCATCTCATGGTGTTGCTGAACAATGGTAATCGCATCAGGTGGAGCACCTTGGTCAAGGCGAATTAGCTCTGCTGCATGAATAGTATGCTTATGAAAGCGCTCACGGTCAGATTCAGTTATCTTTCCCATATCTAAAGCTGCATCCGCTTCAGTCAGGTAGCGAAACTTTGCCAAGTTTGGAGAATCGAGCAGCATGACATCATGAATATGTGCTGAGTAGATAAGCTTTTCATAAGTTTGTTCACTATCCCATCCCATTGCTCTTGCAATAGAGCATGAAAGTGCACTGGCAAGCTTCATTCTATTTTTTACAAATGCACCTTCTCCCTTCTCAAATTTGATCTTGGAGAGCATTTTCATGAGGTCTTTGTTTTGCTTAACATTTCCTATAACTGTGGCAGTCTGTTTTTGAATATCTTCAATAAATGCCTCTTCCTGCTGAAAGACATTATCCACATACTCATCATCAGATAGTTCACCAAAAAGTTCGCGAGCATCTCTGGAGTCTTCTATAATCTCAGAGTTCATGAGGTCTACAGAAAAGTTCTCATCCTCAATCATACTTTCAATATTTGCATCAATAACTTTGAGTATCCAAATACAGGCCTTGTGGTCCAGAAAAAGCTTATCAACACCTTTTCGCTCATAGCGCTCAACATCATCTGGCTCAATCTTATCGCCTATGGAAAATAATTTAATTAAACGACCAGAGCGTAACTTTACATAAGCATCTTCCGAAAGAGTGTCAGCAAAAGTTAAAGTTTTTAATGTTACACCTGTATACTTCTCAACAGTAGCATCTTCATCAACCTGAAATAGAGATTCTACCTCATTTAGAATACCGGTCATCAACTCATTTTTAGGAAACTTTGCTTCGGGGATAGTGGACCAACCACTGCAGGCCTCTTCATTCGTGCAAATCATAGGGATCGATTTGAACTTTTCTTTATTTGAAAGGTAAAAGTTTTCAGTCGACTCTCCCCCTATGGTGCCACAAAAAAGTACCGCCTTTACATCGCTATTAATTTCCAGCATACGCTCAGCAAATCCAATAGTATGACAATCAATAACATGAAAGTTAAAACGACTCTCTAAGGCAAACATCGCTGCCATACAGAGGTTTTTTTGAGGTTCTAATAATAATACTTTTGTTTTGGGATCGCTCACTTATTCCACTTTAAAATCTTTGAGAAGCCCTCCGAGGTTTTGTTTGAGTTCACCTGTGGGGCCGCTTTTTTTTGCAGTATTGCTTTCACCTTTTTCGGACAGTTTACGATCTTCCTTTACATATTCTTTATGAGTTGGGAGTTCACCTTTAAAAACTATACGATCCAAGTGCTTGACGTAACCGCTCCAGTGTCCTGGCTGCTTGTCTTGTTTCTTTACCGCTTCAAAAGAGTGCATTTTAGAATCAAGAAGATCTATTTGATGCACCAGAAGTGCCTCAGATGTTTGAGGGATCTTAGGTGACCCATACTCATATTCTCCATGGTGAGAGACTAAAATGTGCTTGAGGTGAAGCTTAACAGTATGGGGAAAGTGAGGAATCTTTGCTGCATAACGATCGAAGAGTTCCACGACTCCTATCAAGTGCCCAACAAGCTTGCCTTCCTCAGTATATTCAACCATTGCGCCATCAGTGAGTTCATAGATTTTACAAAGATCATGAAGAACAGTTCCAGCAATAACATAGTTGCGATTCACAGGGTAGAACTCACAAAGAGATACAGCGAGCTTAGTACACCCTAGTATATGCTCAAGAAGCCCACCTTGATAAGCGTGATGAATTGACTTCCCTGCTGCCCATAGCTTTAATCTGCGTTGAATTTCTCCATCGTGGACAATAGCTTTAAGTAAATCTTTTATATATACGTCATTTAATGAATCAATAATGCCATCAAGCTCATCAAACATAATATCAGGTGAGGTTTTTGACTTAGGAACGAACTCCTCTACTTGCACATCTTCAGGAGAAAGTTTTGTAATACTAGAGACAATAACTTGATGTCGCCCCTGATAAAGGTTTACTTTGCCCTTAACTCCGACGTAATCACCCTTAGCAACGGCTTCAATTACTTTCTCTGCACCATGCCACTTTCGGGCCTCAACATCGCCAGTCGAATCTGCGAGAATAACATTTAAGTAATTTTTTCCATCGCGCGAGTCCATCTTAGCAATATATTTAACAAGAAAGATTGAATCCACTTCTCCCTTTGGAGCAAGATCTGTGACGTACTGTTTTTTATCCATTATTCTTCCACTGCATTTTTAAGGTTTTATTGATAAAAAAATATTGATACTATAGTGGCCGAAAACTAAAATCGGCTAAAGATGTATAGCAATAATACCGAAAAGACGCTGTATGTCTATACACTGAAAGCAATCTGGTAGATAATCTGCCAACACATTTAATTTAGCATTAATAACAAACAATCATAACAGGAGAATTTTATGGCCCTTAAAATCGGAATTAACGGTATGGGAAGAATTGGTAGAACAGTTCTTAGAGAATTAGTTAACAGAGGCGTTGAGCTTGAAGTATGTGCAGTAAATGATCTGTGCCCAGTTGCTACAATCGAACACCTTATCAACTTTGACTCGGTTCACGGTAGATTTGGAAAAGAAGTAAAGTCTGAAGGCAACATGCTTAAAGTTGGAAATCAGACAATGACTTACTACTCAGAAAGAGATCCTTCAAATATCCCTTGGGAGAAGCATGACATCCAACTAGTAATCGACAGTACTGGTATTTTCAAAGACAAAGCTGGTCTTGGAAAGCACATGAGAGGATCTGTTAAGAAAGTTATGATGTGTGCTCCAGGAAAAGACCTTGATGGTACTTTCGTAATGGGTGTAAATAACGAGCAATACGACTCAGCAAATCACCACATCATCTCTAATGCAAGTTGTACAACAAACTGTCTTGCTCCACTTGCAAAAGTACTTAACGACAAGTTTGGAATTGAGTCAGGTCTTATGACTACAATTCACTCATATACAGGCGATCAACCAATGCTAGACGCTGCTCACTCTGACCTAAGAAGAGCAAGAGCTGGTGCAGTTTCTATGATCCCTACAACTACTGGTGCAGCTGCAGCTGTTGGACTAGTAATCCCAGCACTTAAAGGTAAGCTAGATGGTTACGCGGTACGTGTACCTACTCCAAATGTATCTCTAGTTGACCTAACAGCAACTCTTAAGAATGTTGGAACAAAAGAAGAGATCAACGCAGCTCTTAAAGAAGCAGCAAATGGTGAACTTAAAGGAATTCTATTCTTTGAAGAGCGTCCACTAGTTTCATGTGACTACATGAGTAACCGTGCATCATCAACAGTTGATGCTGCTCTTACAAATGTAAATGGAAACCAAGTAAAAGTAGTTTCTTGGTATGACAACGAAGCTGGTTACTCAAACCGCGTAGTTGACCTAGCTCTTTACGTTGGATCAAAGCTTTAATTTTTGGAATAAAACCATAATTAAATAACAGTGCGTCTTTATGGCGCACTTGTTATTTGAAAGTACTAATTAGGAGATTATCCATGGCAATTAAATATATCGACCAAATGGATCTCGAAGGGAAAAAAGTCATTGCTCGCTTTGACTTCAATGTGCCTTTCGACAAAAAAGATACAACTAAAATTTCTGATACAACTCGTATTGACCGTGCTCTTCCAACCATCAAGTATATGCTGGAAAATGGTGCTAAAAAAATCATTCTATGTTCACACTTGGGCCGCCCTAAGGGAGAAATGAACATGGATTTCTCTCTTGAGCCTGTTGCAGCTTATCTTGCGGAGATGCTCGGAGAAGAAGTAACACTAACAGAAACAGCAACAGATAGTGGGATTAAGAGTCTTCTTGATGGATCAAAACCAAAAGTAATTCTTCTTCAAAATCTCCGTTTCCACAAAGAGGAAACTGATTGCGACAGAGAATTTGCAAAGAAACTCGCTTCATATGGTGATGTATTTGTTCACGATGCATTTGGTACTGCTCATAGAAAGCATGCATCTACTTACGGAATCATTGAGTACTTCACCGAAGGCAACTACTGCGGTGGATTCCTTATGAAAAAAGAAAATGAAGCTCTAACAACAGTAGTTGAAACTCCCACAAAGCCTTATGTGGCGATAGTTGGTGGAGCGAAAGTAGCTGATAAGATTAAAATTCTTGAGGCCCTTATTGTAAAAGTTGACCACCTTCTTATTGGCGGAGCAATGGCCTACCCATTTCTTAAAGCACAAGGGAAAGATGTTGGCACCTCACTTTGCGCAGATGAAGATGTAGAACTGGCCAAGAAGATTCTATCTGCTGGCGGTGCTAAAATTAACCTTCCTACAGATCATATTGTTTCAACTGAGTTCAACGGTGCTGCTGAAAACTGTTCAACAGTAGATATCCCCGAAGGAAAGATGGGACTAGATATCGGACCAAATACTATTGAGGCATACAAGTCTCGTCTTGCGGGAGCTAAGACTGTACTTTGGAATGGCCCAATGGGTGTATTTGAAAATGATGATTTCAATAAAGGAACTTTTTCTATTGCTCATGCATTGGCCGATCTTCAAGGTGCTTTTACTCTTGTTGGTGGTGGAGATAGTGTTGCGGCCGTTGGAAAAAGTGGTCTTGCAGATAAAATGACTCACGTTTCAACTGGTGGTGGTGCTTCTCTAGAGTTCTTAGAGCAAGGGACACTTCCTGGTATTCAAGCACTAAAATTTGGGATTAACTAGATCACACAAAAGGATTTATTATGACAAGAAAATATCATATCGTTGGAAACTGGAAGATGAATCACCTATCACAGGACATCTTCAGCTTCTTTGCAGAGTTCAATAAGCATGCAGACAAGATCACTTGTCACGCAGGTATTGCAGCTCAAGGCCTTCACCTACCACTAATTAAAGAACATGCCCCAAAGGGTGGATTTTTTGAGTTTGGTGCACAAAACTCTGCCAACAATAATAGTGGCGCATTTACTGGCGAAACTTCACCTGAGGCCATCAAAGATCTCGGTTGTGGATTCACTCTTGTAGGACATAGTGAAAGACGTGCCATTTATGGTGAACAAGATGCTCTATTAAATGAGAAGACACTTCTAGCTCTTGAAAAAGAACTCTACGTTATCTTCTGCGTTGGAGAGACTCTTGAAGACCGTGAAGCAAACAGAACTGAAGATGTTGTAAGAGTACAATTAGATGAAGGTCTAAAGAATATTCCAGCAGATAAAAAGTCAAAAATCATTGTTGCATATGAGCCTGTATGGGCAATCGGAACAGGCGTAACTGCTTCTCCACAGCAAGCACAAGATGCACATGCCTTCATCAGAAAGCATTGTTCTGAAAAACTTGGATTTAATGGAGAGGAGTTGATCATTCAATATGGTGGTTCAGTTAAGCCATCGAATGTTGATGAGCTACTTGCTTGTCCTGATATCGACGGAGCACTTGTTGGTGGCGCCAGCCTTAAGCCTGCAGATTTTCTAGCTCTTTGTGTCGCAGCTTCAAAGTAATCGGCATTTTTTTCCATTATATAAAAAGGGAGAGCATTATGCTCTCCTTTTTTTATCCTTTCAACACTGGCACTCATCACTATTTAGTTTTATTAACCTCATATACATATAAATTCACTCGTTCCAATTACTACCCTAATTTAACTTATTAGTAATAATATTAGGAGATTCAATGAACGAAGATATTGATATTTCTGAGCTGAGAAAAAAGCTTGAAGAGATATTTGAGCAAAAGCTTGAACTAAGTAACCATCGCTTAAAAAGTACTGTTACAAGGCTATTGCGTGACTTTAGATGCGACACTGTGATTCCATTATTCCTCTATATTCAAGCTGACACTGAAAAGTGGCGAAGGTACTTTCAAAATAATGGAAAGCAGATCCTAGTTGTAGATGACTCTAGGGCATTTACAGCTTTAATGAAAAAACTTCTTGAAGATGAGGGGTACTCCGTTTTTACAGTTGATTCTGCTAAGGCCTGCCTTCGGCTAATTAAGGATGAGAAGTTTGACCTAATCACTATGGATGTTGAGCTTCCTGACAGAAATGGATATTCACTCGCAAAAAGAATTTCTGCCTGCTTTTCTGCTTTTAATGAAAATGAACGACACAACGGCCAAGTTCCGATTGTCATGGTGACAATCAGGGATACAGTTGAGGATAGAAAGCATGGTATTGACTCTGGAGCATGTGATTTTGTCGTAAAAAGGAATGTAAAAAAAGAGTTGGCAATATCGATCAATAGAATTCTTGAGGCCGATCATCGCTTTGAAGGTATGCATGCAATTGTAGTTGAGCAAAATATAATAAAAAGAAAGACTATCACTGCATCCCTACTTGCAAAGGGATTATCTGTTGAAGAGTTTGATGATGGAGATATGGCGCTCGAGTACATACAATCGAACCCCAAGAAGCTAGACCTGGCAATTCTATTTAGTAAGCTAGAAGGTGTCAGTTCTCTAGACCTCTGTAATGAAATAAAACACAATCAGAAACTCCGCTCGGTACCTGTAATTATGGTAGGGGGAGAGGAAAATCGCGAGCAAATCATCGATTTTTACCGCTGTGGGGGTAATGATTATCTCCCCGAGGCATTTCTTAAAGAAGAGCTTGAAGCAAGGCTCTATCAAAACCTTGATACTAGATTTTGCCATAAGAAAATTCAAAATGAATTAAGAACAAATCACCCATTATAGAGGAGATGACTAAGATCATGGAAGAGAACAATACACCTTCATATACAATTTATAAAAAAAGCACTTCCTTGAGGGAACTCGCGAATACGATTCGCAACATTCTGAATTTCCTCCAAGAGATAGCACTTAACACTGCCATCAACTCCAACAATAATAGTAGTTCAACAGATGTTTCTGTCTACCAGGTTATTGCTGACGAAATTAAAAAAAATAGCGACAAGATGATTGAACAATTAGATGAGGTTGATTCCTTAGTCAATCGGCTTATCAATACTGCCCTAGACCAGTTGCGCTACAACCAGCGGGTTGAAACTTTTGAGAAGATACTTATTGGTCGTGCTATTACAGAGGGAAGTGCATCAAACAGGGAGCAGGTAAAAAAAGCAATCTACGGCGCACGGCTTGAGTTACTTGCTGCATTTAAAGATATCAAAAAGAAAGTGACTTCAACATCGCGACATCAGTCAAAGCTTCTCGCTCTGAATGAAAAACTATGGCTAACAGTTACTAGTCTTAAAATTGAAAACAACCTAACAAATAATACCAACGTCTTTTTCCACCAGCTCTCATCTGTACTAGATAAGCAGAATGAAGATCTAAATACGAATATTATAAATATTGGAAAGGGATTAATAGAAATATCAGAAATAAGCAAGCATCAGGAAAGGAGCTTAGTGTGAGGATTGAAACAATCTATCAAAACGAGGGCCATAAATGGATTTTCATTGGCAGAGATGAAGCGGAGACTGAAGTCATCGATACGAATCAATACGCCATCATTAATGGGGACGATGTATTCTTGATGGACCCAGGAGGGGCGGAACTGTTCCCCGAAGTAATGACAAAGCTTTCTCAAATTGTCGATATCAAAAATATCAAAGGGATATTTTCCAGTCACCAAGATCCTGATATCATTTCAGCACTTCCCTACTGGATCTCTTTGTGCCCAGATGCCACGATCTACTGTAGTGGATTGTGGCGTGGTTTTATCGCACACTACGGTCATGAGTATATCGCCAATATGGTATCGGTTCCCGATGAGGGCATAGAAATCCCCCTTGGAGATGCCATGTTAGAACTGATCCCGGCCCATTATTGTCATAGCTCAGGAAACTTTAGTCTTTTCGATCACAAGGCGAGAGTATTATTCAGTGGAGATATTGGAGGCGCAGTTATTGATGGCCATTACCCCCTTTACTGTGAAGACTTTCAAAAGCATGCAGATGTAATGAAGCCTTTTCATCAAAGATTAATGCCATCATCTGAGGCATTAATGAGATGGGTAAAATCGGTAAGAAAACATAGGCCATCGTTGATTTGTCCTCAGCATGGGGCAATATTTAGGTCAGAAGACACAGAAAGTTTTCTTGACTGGTTATACGATCTTGAAGTTGGAAAATATTAAGGAGAATTATAATGAGTACAAATGAAAAAACAGAACAGTCACTTCACCGCCTATCGGATATCACGACACAGGCAACATCTATTTTGAAAGTAATTAGTGAGATCTCTTCAAAAACAGACCTTCTAGCACTTAATGCTTCGATTGAAGCAGCTCGCGCTGGGTCTTATGGAAAGGGATTTGCAATCGTTGCCCACGAGGTCAGTCGCCTTAGTGAAAAAACACAAGAGTCTATCTCTGAGATTGAAGAGATTATCACCAGTATCAAAGACGAAGTGGGAACACTAACGGATACACTAAACTAGAAATAAACTAGAGGTAGATATGCTTGAAGAAGATGATGAACTATTTGGTGAGTTTCTAGAAGAGTGTACAGACACCATTTCTAAGCTCTACGAAACCTTGGATGATTACCAAGGGCTAGAAGACAAAGAAGAGGCGATCAATCGCATTTTTCGAGGGGTCCACACAATTAAGGGCTCATGCATTATGTTTGGCATGATCAGGCTCCACGAAGTATCTCACAATTTAGAGTCCTATATTACACCTCTCAGAGATAGTCCTGAAAAAGTAGATGCTGAGAT
Organism: Bacteriovoracaceae bacterium; assembly: GCA_023146355.1. Taxonomy (GTDB): domain Bacteria; phylum Bdellovibrionota; class Bacteriovoracia; order Bacteriovoracales; family Bacteriovoracaceae; genus JAGLCH01. The sequence goes on from JAGLCH010000049.1 coordinate 12,909, forward strand.
TGTTGACTATATCACCCATGAGATGGACAAGATCTCTACCCTACTTCAAAGTGGTGACGAAGCCTCAGTTGAAATCGCAACCGGCTCACAACCTTCCATAGTCGAAGAAAAAGTAGAAGAGGATCAGGGCGATGATAGCGATGCATTTATTGCAACGATATCATCAAAGTCTCAGTACTTTGGCGATTACATAACAATGTTTGATGATCTTTTTAAGCATTACAATAATAAGGATGCTGTACTTTTCGAATTGGAAGGGAATGGGGGATTTGAGAAAATTCTTCAAAAAACAGAAAAGTTTGGCATTGAGCACCTCAACTCTGCTGATCTTCCAAACCAACGAACTGCGCACCTTATGCATGGTACAACTTCCCCCCTTTCTAGGGAAGCATACGAGCTACTTCGAAAATTTGAAGAGATGAAAATAATCACATGGATTATAAAACCTGAAGATGT
>JAGLCH010000005.1 GCA_023146355.1 Bacteriovoracaceae bacterium
CCTAAGGGCAAGCAGCATTAACACATGGATAATTTTATGGAATATCGTTACCTAAAAGCTTTTATTCTGACTGCACAGTATGCCAGTTTTTCAAAGGCAGCAGAAGTTCTAGAAATTGCCCAGTCTGCTGTCAGTAGACAAATCAAACTTCTCGAGGAGAACTTGAGCGAAGAGCTTATTATTAGGTCTTCTAAAAAAGTTCTTCTGACTTCTAAAGGCCGTGAGCTTTATATCGCGGCATCAAACTTTGATAAAACAGCGCTCAATATTTTTGAGCAGGAAGACATGAGGCCACTTCGTATTGGCCTACTTCATGGACTCCTAGAGAGCTGGTTTCATCCAATCCTCAGCACCTACTACAAAAACTTTAACCGCAACATGGAGGTAACAGTAATGACACCTCTAAACCTCAAGGCGGGTCTAGGTGAAGGTCAATTTGATATTATTTTTACAACGGAAAATATTCAATCAGAACTAATCACTTCCCTTAAGCTTTTTGATGAGCGAATTATCCTTATTAGTCGGGATGAGATTGATCAAGAGAGGTTGGCCGATTACCGCTGGATAGTCTATAGCGATCAAGACAATATGTATAAGACGACAAAAGTAAGTAGTAAATCAATTGTACAAGTCGATTCTATTACAACTATCGTAAATTTGGTAAAAAGTGGTGTTGGGATTGCGACAGTTCCCGCACATACAATAAAAAGATCCGACAAGTTATTCACTTACGAACTTCCGCAATTTGATGATTCACTAATCTACATGTCGACTCTAAACTATAAAACAATGCCAAAGCACATTAAAGAGATTGCTCAATTGGTGCGCGCAGACTAATTACGGACAATGATTTTTTTTCTTATATAGCCGACCTGATTCACAAAGAGTTAGGTCGGTTTTTTTATTTAAGTGTAGTTTCGACGTTTGGTAGCGAACAACTACAGGCACTCTATTTTTATCAAGTGATGGCCATTTCACTTCTATGTACTCGAGTTTTTCATCGCGGGGAAGACCAAAGATTGGCCCCTCCTCATGCTGAGAAGAAAAGCCACCTTGAAGGTAATCGATGTAGCGCTTTTGCACCTTCTTATTAGTCGCAAAGATGACTGTCGCCCCCACTCCAAAATGATTTGCCTTTTTCCCCCGAAGAAAAATACGGACCGAGCGATTAGAAGTTTTTGTAATGTTCTGGTAGAGATAAATTTTCTTTTTCATACCTCCAGTCCGAATACTATTTTGCCCCAAAAGAAGATCAGGTTTTCCATCACGATTAAAGTCAAGGACTGTTGACCCTGAGGGGTTTAAAATGTCGAGACTAAAGTCAACTGCGACATTATAGAAGGAGTGATTGGGCCTCTGTTCAAAAAGGACGAAACGAGATGTAGGCGGGAAGCCACTATTGTCGACCCCTATATCTATATTTCCATCTAAATTATAATCAAGGAAAAGAGCACGTTTATCACCTTGGCTCCAAGTAGGAGTGCCGTCGTCCATGTAGTATTCAGAACGAATAAACATTGGGGGGAACTCAAACTGCTTGCCAGATAAAATCGAAGAGCGGTCTCTACTTTCAGGATCATAAGAATGGGTCAATTCTCCTAGAACAACATCCATAATTCCATCATTATTATAATCGATGCATCCTGCAAAAAAGGTATTGCCTCCCCCTTGGCGATTGAAGCTTCCTTCGGGGTCATGAGCGAGTCCACTAATTTTTCCGTAATCGACAAAGGTACGACCACTCTCTGGATCATCTATATTCATCCACATTTTGTTTCCATACCCACTGGAAGAAGCAGTGAGAATGTCGGGAAATCCATTTTGATCGATGTCACAACTACTCACACCATAAGTTGGCCTAGCATTTGGGAATATCCTAGGCTTGTCTAAATAGGTGTGTTCATCTTGAAGTAGTGAACTAAAGTCCTTAAAAGCAAGGCCATTACCGCGGTACAATCTATCTGGCGTAGCAACAACTCTGCTTTTCACGTGATCAAACCAATTCCCAAGATAAAGATCAAGTTCGCCATCTAAGTCTAAGTCTAAAAGAGATATTCCATAGGTCGTCATCATCTTACCGGGATATTTCCCTCTTACTTCTTTATATATAGTCTTGCCGCCACGCACCTTCCCCGAAAAGAAACGCAATGGATCTTGATCAAGAGAAGACTTTTGCTTTGGTGCTCCAGCAATGACGTCATAGATACCATCTCGATTGAGATCAGCGAAGGCCAAATAAGAGGCTCGTAATTCCCTCGGTAGAGGGGAGTCTGTGAGAAGTATAAATTTATCCAATTTTGGTGAAAACTTATAGAACCGAGGTACAGAGTAGTAATCTGGAAGGATAACTAGATCCACAAACCCATCGTGATTGAAGTCCACTGCGTATTGGGTCACTCCCTCTACTCCGGTCAGACCATATTTTTCAGTTACATCTATAAACGATAAATTTGCAGATGCCTTTGTCGCTCCGCCCATAAACTTAAGATTTTTTGCACTCTCTTTAATCTCTTCGGCACCCAAGAGCCCATTATTTTCATGATCGGTGGTGGTACTGCAAGAATAAATGAGCCCAAGTGCTAAAATCAGAATTAATTTGTTTTTCATCATTGCCTAAATAATTAAAGATTTGTAGTTTTAAACTATTCTATCAAAAACCAACAAAACGATTCTAGAGTAGAATCGTCCGGTAAATTCTTCTACAAATAGCAATTGTTAAGAATACTTGAGGAAGATGCATAAGTGCCTTAAAATAAATATATTAAACAATATGTTAAAGAGACGTAATGAAAGATTTCTTCAAAAATTTAGTGGGTAAGCTCAAAAGACCTATTAAGGAAGGCCATGGTAACTTCACTGGAAAGTTAACGAAAGGCATTGTCGGAAAGCTGAAGCATCTGAGTGAAACAGCAAAGGCCACGGGAAAACTTGAGAAGCTCTCCACTTCAGGTATCAATTTTAATTGGGATGAATTAATTGGTGCTGTCTTCTCACCAGCAGCGCGACCTCACATACACAAGGCCTTTCTCGTTCTACTTACTGCCTCCACCGCCTACGTCGGAGGTAAAGGAATCGTTTCCCTTCTCCCCGAGGAAGACATTTTAAAAAAACAAAAGCGCCTTACACCCATGGTAAATTCATCAAAATCTCTCCGGTCAGAAGTTAGGAAGATCAAGGATAATAATATTTTCAATGCAAGAACTGATGGCACGACACCAATAGTACGAAACGAAGAAGTGGAGGTATTGGTCTGTTCTAAAGCTACTAGAAAATCGAGCCTTCCCATTAAACTTCTCTATACCACTGTCATGCAGGACTCTGTTAAGTCGCTGGCATCTGTTCAAGTTAGAAGTAAAAAAAAGCTTGAGAGCTTACGAGAGGGACAATCCATCGGAACACTTGCAAAGCTCGATAAGATTGAGCGCCAACGTTTAATTTTGAAGAATAAGAAAAGTGGCGAGTGTGAGTATATTGAAAACAAAGGCAAAAGTACAAGATCAGCGATTGCTCGTAAATCAAGAGTTCTTTCTCCCAAAGAAGGAAATGAACTGATCAATAGCACTCGCCCAAAACAAATTCAGCAGATAGGAAATAAGTACGTGATCAAAAAATCTTACAGAGATGAAATGCTTAAAGACATCTCAAAGATACTGACTCAAGCGAAAGCAGTACAGATCAAAAACCCAGACGGCACACTATCATTTAAGATGACAAATGTGGTTCCAGGAAGCCTTTACTCCCACTTTGGGATTCAAAATGGTGACACGATCAAAGGGATCAATGGTGAACCAATTAGAGGCCTAAATAAACTTATGATGTTATTTGGAAATATCAAAAATATCGATAACGCTCAATTTACGGTGATCAGAGATGGTCAAGAAAAAAGCTTAGAAGCGTCATTTGTAGACTAAAGGGAATTTCGATGATGAATTACAAAATATTTTGTAAAAAGCACACTCTACTTCTTCCTGTTATTATCGCAGGATTTCTAGCATCGGGAGTAGCTCAGGCACAATTCAACAAGTACAAATCAAAAACGAACTACGCCGACAAACCAAAGACCTCTATAAAGAAACTGCTTAATAACAAAAGCAGTAGTGGTGGAAAAACGGACTCATTTGGACGTGCTCAAGCGGTGATTAATAAGAAGTCGAAGTCATCAAAATATGTAAACTTAAACCCTGAGACAGCTTTTGGGCCGGAGGTTGTCACAAGCTTTGATTTTCCAAATACAGATATAAAAGAAATGGTTAATCACATGCAAAAGCTTACTGGGATTAACTTCATCTACGATGGAAAGCTAAAGGGTAAGGTGAATATCAGTGCGCCGACTCCAATTACAGTTGGGGACGCTTGGAAAGCATTTGAAACGGCACTAGCGATGAATGGTTACTACCTAGTTGAATCAGGCGCCTTCTACCGTATTGTTGGTCAGAAAGATATCAAGTACACAAAGACGAAAATCTATACAGGTAATTACACTCCTGATACCGATCGCTTTGTCATGAGAATCATTCCTTTAAAAAACATCAATGCAAAACAAGTAGAGCGTGCCTTTAGACCATTTAACTCACGTCAGGGCCGTATTTATACAATTGAACAAACGAATACTATTATTATCCAAGACACTGGAAGTAATATCAATCGCCTTGCTAAGCTTGTAAAGTTCATCGATGTTCCTGGACATGAAGAGAGTCTTCAAATAGTGAAAGTTGAGAACTCATCTGCCCAAGAAATAGTTGCAATACTTGATAAGATCATAGGGCAAAAAACGAGATCATCAAGTAAACTCAGATCGACAAAGTCGACCAATACTGCCTCGATAGGAAAACTAACTGCAGAGCCAAGAACGAACTCAATCATTGCTATGACTAATGCAGTTGGAGCAAAGCAGCTTAGAGCTCTTATAAAGCGTCTTGATGTAAAAATGGTATCCTCTAGCTCTGGAAAGATCCATGTTTACTACTTAAATCACGGTGACTCAGAAACACTTGCAAAGACTTTAACAGGTCTTGTATCAGGTTCTTCTACTGCAAAAACGAGCCGCTTCACCAAAAGATCATCGAGTTCAAATTCAGGAAACGCTCTATTTACCAACGAAGTTAAAATAACTGCAGATAAAGAAAACAATGCACTTGTTGTTACCGCCTCCCCTACTGATTATCTCATCCTTCAAAATGTTATAGACAAGCTAGATATCGCTCGCGATCAAGTTTATGTTGAGGGAATGATCATGGAAACGACTGTCAGTGATGGAAGTGGTTATGGGATTAGTATTCTTGGTGCCTACGGAACAGGAAATACTCAAAGAGTTGGAATGAATTCAAGTGGCGATTTAATCTCAATGATTATGGGCACAGCAGTTCCTCTCGGTGGCTTTTTTACTGGTGCCGGATTTGGGAAATCTATCGAGCAAACAATGGCAGATGGTTCAACCCAAAAGATCAGCTCTGTTAATGCCCTCATCACTGCGGTTGCAACGAACAGCAGCACAAATGTTCTAGCAACCCCGCAAATAATGACAATGGATAATACAGAAGGTATATTTGAGGTCGGAGAGCAAATCCCTATCGCGAAGAAAACAGATGCTGCCAACGGAAGTTCAACAACATCGATTGAACAACAAAAAGTCACAATGACCCTAAAAATTACGCCTCAAATAAATAAGGTTTCTCGCTCAATTAAGATGAAAATTGATCAAAAGCTACAAGACTTCTCAAGTCGAAAGCTTCCAGATGGTGTTGCCAGCCAAGGTGTAGCAACCGTAACAAGAAGCATTGTTACTCACGTAACATCTAGAGATAAGGAAACCATCGCTATGGGTGGTTTGATGAGAGACAAGATTATTGAAACAGAATCTAAGGTTCCCCTACTTGGAGATATTCCAGTTCTTGGCTGGCTATTCAAGCATAAATCTGCAAGCACTGAAAAAATGAATCTTCTCTTTTTTCTTACTCCACGAATTGTAGCAAGTAAGGATAAAACAAGTGCCAAGAACGTAAAAGACCTCCTCAA
>JAGLCH010000050.1 GCA_023146355.1 Bacteriovoracaceae bacterium
GCTGCTTTTCTGCATTTTTCGATATAGCTGCTTATTTTATTAAATTCTTCTGCCGCAACATAGATATATGACCTTGAAAGTGATAGGTATTATCAATGGACAATAAAAACAAAACAATTGAAAAGCTATACTTAGATGACGAAATAGACACTGCACTAGGAGTCTTAAAGCGTTTCTCTGAAAACTCTGAACAGCTTACACTGCTTTCAGAAGATCAAAGAGTCTCGATGTTGCAGGCCTGTGGGAAAATCTCACGACCTAGTCGAGAAGAGATCAAAAAGAGACAGAAAGATGTAAAAAAATTACGTCGGCAAGTTTCAAAAGAAGAAAATAAAAGAGCGAGACGCGCAACTGGTATTCGCAGTGCGAGAGAAACGGATGTTTTCACTGCTCCAGAGCAAATTTCATATCAATCAGAATGTGATACTGAGAAGAAAGAATACAACACCCCCCATGATTGCTATGTCTGCAGGGCCAAGTTTACAGAGGTTCATCCTTTCTACGATTTAATGTGTAAATCTTGTGGCGATTTGAATTATTTGAAAAGATATCAACGAGCAGATCTAACGGGACAAGTGGCCCTTATCACCGGTTCTCGTTTGAAAATTGGATACCAGTCAACACTACTGTTATTAAGAGCTGGAGCAACTGTTATCGCTACTACTCGCTTCCCAGTCGACTCCGCTCTTCGCTACGCAAAAGAACCAGAGTTTAAGGAGTGGGGACACCGCTTGCATATTTATGGTCTAGATCTTAGGCATACTCCAAGCGTTGATATCTTTGCCACTTATATTGAGAAAACTTTCGATCGCTTAGATATACTGATCAACAATGCTGCTCAAACGGTAAGACGACCAAGCGGCTTTTATAAGCACCTCATGGAAAATGAAAGAAAGCATATCAGTGAGCTTCCCAGTGATGCTGTTTTGTTATTAAAAGGTCACTCTAGTTGTGGTGAGATGCTAGAAGACCACAATACAAACGATAAAAACTTACCTGTAGCTTGGCATAGTAGTGCTCCTGGAATTGGAATACGCGCCTCTGCTGAGCTTTCTCAAATACCTTATAGCTTTGATAATTCACTAGTTGCACAGGAAGTTTTCCCAAGCGGAGAACTCGACTGTGATCTGCAGCAAGTTGATTTAAGAGAAACAAATAGTTGGAGATTAAGATTAGGCGAAATCCAAGCTCCTGAAATGCTAGAAGTCCAACTCGTAAACTCCGTGGCCCCCTTTGTACTCGTTAATCGCTTAGTTGGGTTAATGAGAAAAGACAATACTGGTAAAAAACATATTGTAAATGTCTCCGCAAAGGAAGGTAAATTTCATCGTTTCAAAAAAGTAGATCGTCATCCCCATACAAATATGGCCAAGGCCGCTTTGAATATGATGACCCATACTTCAGCTCTTGATTTTGCTAAAGATGGCATTTTCATGAATGCTGTAGACACTGGATGGGTGACCGATGAAGATCCGGCAATGCTTTCAAGTAAGAAAGTAGAAGAACATGATTTTCAACCTCCTTTGGACATCGTCGATGGAGCTGCTAGAGTTTGTGATCCGTTCTTTGATGGTATCAACACTGGTAAGCATTGGTGTGGTAAATTCTTAAAAGATTACTTTCCTATTGATTGGTAAGAGTGTTCGGAATTACAATCCAAGAACACGGCGAAGTGCGGTGCACAAATAAGCTGAGAAACTGAGTCATAATTTACAATTTTTTTTATATTATATGGAATCAAGCTATTTAGTGCTAGTTTGCAATATCTTTATCACTCTCAATATAGCGGAATCTTATGACAGATTTTAATTCATTCAAGTTACTTCCTTCCATTTTAGATATTATCGAAGCGAAAGGTTATAAGCATCCAACTCTTGTACAAGAGAGGACAATTCCAGTACTTCTTAAAGGGCATGATGTTTTAGGAATTGCTCAGACTGGAACTGGTAAAACGGCCTCATTCTCTTTGCCTCTTTTAGATAGGCTAGTGAAAAAGAAAAAGCAACTGAAGCCGAATGAGATTCGAGCATTAATTATTGCACCTACGAGAGAACTCGCTACTCAAATTCATAAAAGTGTACTTTCATATTCTGAGGGTCTTGATATCTCTTCTGCAGTTATTATCGGTGGCGTTAGAAAATCAAATCAAATTGAATTAATGACAAGTGGAATTGATATAGTCGTTGCAACACCTGGCCGATTCATGGACTTAATGGGGGGTGGCCATATTCTCTTTGATCAGTTAGAAGTCTTTGTTTTAGATGAAGCAGATATGATGCTCGATATGGGCTTCTATGATGATGTTAAGACTATTGCAAGTAAATTGCCCGTGAAGAAGCAAACAGTTATGTTTTCTGCAACTATGCCAAAGCAAATTGAATTATTGGCAAAATCAATTTTAGTAAGGCCAATTAAGATTGCAGCAACTCAACAATCTTCTACTTTAGATAAGGTTTCGCAATCAGTTTATACTGTTCTTGAAGAAAACAAGCTGCCTTTGCTATTGAACTTATTATCAAATGATTCTGTTGAACGAGTACTTGTATTTTGCAAGGCCAAGTATGCTGTTGCTGACATTGTCGAAGCTTTGATTAAGAACAATATTTCGAATGGCGAAATTCATAGTAATAGAACACAAAATGAAAGGAACCAAGCAATCAAAGACTTCACAGAAGGAAATGTTAGAGTTTTAGTCGCTACTGACCTTGCTTCTCGTGGATTACATATTGATAACGTTACTCATGTTATTAACTATAATATGCCTGATGATGCCACATTTTATGTTCATCGTATTGGGAGAACAGCAAGAGCGGGTAGAGAGGGGACAGCAATTTCCTTTTGTTCTGAACGCGATTTGGGGCCTCTCCGAAAAGTTCAAAAACTTATTCAATTAGTTATTCCAAAAATTACTAAACATCCTTTCCATCATGAATATGCTCCATTGAAAAAAGGCCATCATAGGCCTTCTAGTGCTAGCTTGAGACAGAGAAAAACAATGTCTCAGACTAAGATCTCTGCTAAGAAAAAATTTCTAGAGCATTTGTAATACCAATTACGTAAAATAATCCTGATCCTTAAATATTTCACTCTTACCACTGCCAACAGAGAAGACCCTCGATGGCGTGAAGGATGGTGAGGTCGAAAACGTATACGGCCGACTTGAATATGTATATTCAGAACTGGCAAGGCCGTGTGGACTAACAGGCAAAGACTATTACCAGAAGCACTCATGCTCATATGAAGAATTCTTTAAGGTAGTTAAGCACTTAACTAAAAGTATGCCTGAGGTTGTTAAGGCCTTTAGAATCGCAGTTTTCAATATCGAGGGGTAAAAATATATTCTCCTTAGCAGTGGATGAATATCTTACAAGATCCAAAAGCTAGTAAAACTGCAGAAATTGAGAGTGTCCTACTGGCATCTGCTTAGCCCAAAAAAGGCTAAGGTCACAGCGACTCAACTCTTTTGCTACCGCTTAGAAGTGATCACTCAAACATATAAAGATTATATGTTCGAAAATCTTCATTAATAGTTTTTGTTTCTAGGTTTGCTTCATATGAAATGATAAGAATACCTTCGACAATTTCGATACCATCTTCGTTCTCATATTCTTCTTCTGTTGTTATTTCTAATGTGCAATTTATTATATTTGAGACTTCAGGATCACGAACACTACATTCATTTTTCACAACAGCTTTTTTCTCATCAGTTGTGATCATCCAGTCAGAGAGAAGATCTGCCACATTTGCCGTTTCGCCAGTCTCAGAATATGTAAAGATGAAGTTTAGATGTCCCGCATTTCTAATTAAAATATTTAATCCATCTTTATTTAAGAAATTAAAATCAGCGCAAGATGGGCCAACAAACGACATAAATAATGTACAAATAACTAGTAACTTTCTCATATTATTCCTTCGGTGATTACTATCAAATTCGACGCATAATACATGAGGGTTAATAACATGTCATGCAGAAACCTTAGCTCTGCTACCTCCCAAGCATATCCATAATACTAGGCTGATCTTGATATGTTGGCGCTGGGGAGGAAAATATTAATTCAACCCTAAGCTCTTTTTTTAAATCTTTTACAAATCCTTTAGAGTAAGGATCAGTAATATCATCTTCGATCACTTCGGCCAATCGCTTAGCTGCTTTTGTTCTATCATTTTCCATAAGGGCAAATATAGTTTGTGCAAGTTTAGATTCAGTCTTACTATTAGATAATTCTTCTGCGAGTTTAGGGGCCCTAGACTTTAAAAAAGTTATTAACCGAGTCTTACCCCACTTATCATTTGGTGATAGCCTAAAGAGCTCAAGTAAAGTTCTTCTCCCATTCTTTTCATCGATTTGACCACTTTTCCAATCAATCATATCTTCAATATACTGCCTATCACTTATTCCAGAATAGTCGCCTTTACAAATTTTACATGCCTTAACTCTTCTATCTTCATAGCTCTTAGAAGCAGAATAATAAACGGCCTCCCCTTTTTCTGGAGAGATGCAGCAATCGGCGCAGGCAAATGAATATTCAACGTCTCGACCATGCTTGTACCCTAAGGTATGCATAATTTCGTGAAAAAATGTTTTTTTTAGTTTTTGTAAATCTAAAGACCAATTTTGTGTTGGGTCCAGTGAAATATACGGATGTTTTAATATTTGATTTTTCGACGCTTTAAGCGTGTCCCCTTCGGCAACAGATGCAAATGCGTTGGCCTGAAGAGTAGACCAATTCGTAGACTCATCAGAGCAGGTTATTTTCAAAGGATTATTTCGGCGAGTTTTATATTTCCGTATTTTTGCCCCATGATCTCTTGATCTTGAAGTACCCAATTTATTAAGACATCGTATCCCCTGCTCAATGGAGTTATCAATAGTTTTGACAAAATCCTTCTCACCATACTTACCCGCACATTTGATATCGACTAAAATCTTAGATTTTGAAAAAAACTGTCCATTAACATTATCACTTAACGACTGAGCAAGTTCGGATAGTTTATCAATGTCATTTGCTCTTTCGCCCTCTAAACATGCACTGAAACAATTGGTTGATAATGAGAAGAGTAAGAGGATTAATTTTGTTTTATATTTTAGCATACCTAATAATATCAAAAAACGTACTCTTGTCAAAAGCTTCATATCCTAGAGAATGCCTTTAGAAATCTTCACTCAAGAATTATAGCAACACAACGAAATGCTTAAGGATTGAACACTCTAACCGCAGACAAACAAATGGAGCAGATATGAAATATCTAGCAATTTTGGCACTACTCATTCAATTTTCTTCTTGCAGTGACTCAAATAACAACAAAGCGGCAAAAAAAGTAAAGAATGAAATAAAAGTTACTAAAGAAGTGCCATTACCACCATCTCCCAAAGATATCGCCACCAAATTTTTAAATGCCTACAAGGCGAAAGATCTATCAACGGTTAAATCCCTTTCGGGCCGAGTGGTCTCAATGACATTTAGTCAGAAAAACTTCCGGAGTAAAATCATTAAGGCCCTGGAAAAATGGGATGGAACAATAGGCGATATCAAATATATGTATGGAATGGCCGGTACGCTGAATGGGATTATCCCTTTCGGGGAAGTCAATCAGAAAACGATATGGGCACTTTCACTCATATATACTGGTAAGAAATGGATATTTAGCATCGATGGCATTAAGAAGATCAAAAAAGAAGAGTTTAGGGAGTATTCAAGTCAAGTTTTTGAAAGTAATACAGTACTAAAAAGCATTATTGGTAGTTGGAAGTGTACAAAAAAAGTGAGCAACGGAAAAATGGAATCGAAGGAGACTATTGCCCAGCTGGAGTATGCTTTCAATAATGACAAAACAGTGGACATAAAAAAGGCAGGTATCACAGCAACGGGTAATTACACCGTTAAGAATAACGTAATAAAAATAACTCGCATCAAAAAAACTGGAAAAAAAAGCAGAAGGTACATTTCAAAGAGTACAAAGCTATTCTTTAAGAGCTCTTCAGAACTCCTGTCGGCCAATGATTACTCTTTTTCAGTTTATAAAAAATGAAAGCTCTATTTTATATGTCGTTTTTTTTCTGTACTCAACTTTCTCTAGCAAAAGATGTTGATCATATCGAAAACATGATCGACTCCCACGGTCAGATCTACAGTGTTAGTTCCCAGTTAGATTCGTCGCTTGAAAAATATGGTCCTCACAACCTTTTTGATGATGACAATAGTACTGCATGGGTCGAGGGCGTAAAGGGCCCAGGAATTAATGAAAGCATAAAATTAATCATTCAGGGCAACCTAAAGAAGTTTGAAGTCATTAATGGGTACGCAAAATCCTCAAAGACTTTTTCAAATAATAACAGAATCAAAGAGATAAAAATAACGGCATACAAAATTGTTATGCCTCGTGACGGTATGGTTTCAGAACGCTATACCCCAATTACTTTCAAACAAGAAATAGCATCATTCTCAACAACTCTAAGGGATACGAAAACACCACAATCAATAACACCGACACCATCATGGATCAGAAAGCTAAATCATGAAAACAAGTATGGTGTTGAGATCGAAATACTTTCTATCTACAAGGGAGCGAAGTTCGACGACACCTGTCTAACTCAACTAAAGACAGTTATTAATTCAGCGCCCATCAGGAAAAAAATTACCGTTAAAAATGATGACAGCGAAGTTTGGGTTGATGACCAAAGGGTTTTAAAAAGTGATGAGGTGATCTATCAACTCATAGAAGTTGATAACAGTGGGCAGTGGGCCATATTTATTCTTATGGCAAATACTGGCATTGGGAGGATGGAAACATCATATATGCTCTTTTCAATTGAAAAAGAAATCCCCATCAATCCAAGTGCATTTGACACGGAGATAAGCGGTCCCTATGGACTTAAGACTAAAAGTGGGGTTTTATATTTAGAGGCCTACAGTACAAGATCTCAAAAAATAATTCTAATCGATTTAAAAGAGGTGAAGTAATGAAAACATCTGCAATTAGTATTCTTTTAGTGATTACTTTTCAAACTAGCGCATTTGCTGGATTTTTTTATTCAAGTAAAGTGCTCACCACCTACTTAATAAGTTATGGCCTCAAGGCAGAGAAGCAAATGTATTTTGTTATGAACTGTAAGCGCTACAGAAATGCAAAAGGTATCATGGCATTTCCAGATGGCGGCACGCCAAAGATAGTATCTGATGTAATCGGTGTCTATAAGATGAACCTAGACTATAACAACCTAAACTTATTGTTTGAGATTTCAGATGAAAAGAAAAACAGAACCGGAATCACAGGTACAAAAATGATACTTGAGGGAGATGAGCTATATCTAAGCTATCGCTGCTCCTCTGACCAATACTCACAGTGTATGTTTAAATATAATATAAAAACTAATACAAAGAATATAGTCTTGAAAAAAGAGGGTGAAGAACTTGAAGAGACAATTTTTAAAGATTACTGGGATCTTTATAGAGACGAAAGAACTCCAATCTCAAAAGTAAAAAAAATGCTTAAAATTGACAATGCGACCTATCGCACTCTCCCATGCCCAGTAGTCGACACTGATCACTAGATAAAAAAAGAGAGTCTTTCGACTCTCTCATTTCTTTTTTATTTTTCGATGTTAGCGCCAACAACAGCGGCCATTTGCATCATATCAATCGTTTCGCCTTCATTCATATTAGTAAGGTCTGTTAGCTTTCCAGACTTACTAGTAGAGTTTGTATTTTTAAAAATAGAAAGAAGAGTTGCATCTGCAACAATAAACTTCCCTGCATTTTCAGGCTTACCATTTACAGTTTTAGTTTGAAGTTTATTTCCCTTGATATATTCCCAAAGCTTCTTTGTAATTTCTGTTCGTGGAAGTTCACTCTCACCTAGCATTGCTGATAGTTCTGCTTTCAATTTTACAGGTTTTTTCAATCCCTTTGCTTCTGTCATTTTAAATCCTTTTAGATCATTAATTATTAACTACACTCTAGTATGTTCTTTAGTTAATCAGCATACCAAATATACTAGAGCGGTCAAGGCATCTTTTAGCATCCTGAGTCAAGAACGATTCATTTATCGCAATGACAGTCCACTTCGGGCCACTAACTCAGAAGTTGTTGGACATCACTCCACTCTCTTCCCTCTAAAACCCCAAAGTATTTCTGATTTGAGAGTTTATTGCGGGATATATAGGGTGAACGAATACCTAGGAGATATTTTGAAAGTCTCGATGCAGAATCAATTATATGGGGATGGTCGCTCAGGGCCTCTTTAACATCACCTATGTTGAGATCAATATGGGGGGCAATGCTGTCGTGTAACTTAACACTTTTGCCACTTATGCAGTATGAGCAATGGCCGCAACTCTGTATTAGTGGCGTCACAAAATAGCGGGCAATGGACTGATGAATGCATCCATCTCCTGTAAAAAAAGCAACCAATTCATTAATTCGTGAGAGCTGCTTTTCGAGATGCCATTGTGTCGTATCACAAATATCATTAATCAAATTCTGACATTGAGATAGAGTGCTGCTGTGGTTTACAAATCTATAGCGATTGATAAGGTTACTCATTTTCAGTTCAATGAGCCCTTCTCTATCGAGAAAATCTAATACATCTAGGACTTTCTTTCTCGTTATTTCCATCCCTTTTTCCACACTTTCAATATCGATTGAAACCCAGACACGTTTATGTGTCCCATAGTCTAACAGCTTCCCTAGGAACTCGCGTTTATCTGTTGGGAACTTTTTGAGCACTTTCTCTTTTTCAAGGAGGTACTTAAACTGTGCGGAGCTGTAAACTGGAGTCAACTCTTCAAGGTGCCCCTTAAGCTCAAGCTGAGTCAAAATGGTCTTGACAACAATTTGCCGAATGTCATGTCTGTTTGAAAATGATCCAAGCTTTAAGGTGAATTCTTCATCAAAGGTAAAGAGTTCCTTCATCAGTTTTTCAATCAAGTCCTGTTCTGGAAAGTCGCCAATTGCAAAGCCCTCAAGTGCAGGAATATCTCCCTGACTCAGAAACAAAATACAGTCAGAGCTCACTCCATCTCGCCCAGCACGCCCAATTTCTTGATAGTAGCCTTCAATGCTCTTTGGAAGATTATAGTGAATAACATTTCTGATATCAGACTTATCAATTCCCATACCAAAGGCAATTGTGGCCACAATAACGCAATCTTTTGCGTTCATAAATTTATTTTGAATGGACTCGCGCGAAGAACTCTCAAGGCCTGCGTGGTAAAATTCGGCATTGACTCCACCACTTTTAAGATATCCGGCAACAGCTTCTGCGCTTTTTTGAAGAGTAACATAAACAATAGTTGCCTCTCCATTTTTCCCACTTACAATCTCTAAAACCTTGGCCAATTTATCTTCTTCTCTTACGCTTAGAACACTTAAATTGAGATTTTCACGATAGGCAGATCTACGAAAGCTGGAACTAGGATGAATATCAAATTTGGAAACAATATCATTTTGAACAGCTTCATTGGCAGTTGCAGTCAGACAGAGCACTCTTTCGGCCTCAAAAGTTCGTGCGTATTTAGCAAGTTTTAGGTAGTCAGGTCGAAAATTATGTCCCCACTCCGAGATACAATGGGCCTCATCGATGGCAAACATCGAAATTTTAACGTCGCCTAAAAGACTTCTGAATATTTCATTATTAAATCTCTCTGGAGAAACAAAAAGTATTTTCATACGGTTATTTCTAACTTTAAAGATGACCTCTCTGTACTCATCTAAAGTCAATGATGAATCAAGCTTTGCCGCTTCAACGCCTTTAGAATGTAGGTAGTCAACCTGATCCTTCATTAGCGCCATAAGCGGAGACACGACTAATGTTAATCCATCAAAAAGAAGTGCTGGAACTTGATAGCACATAGACTTTCCTGCGCCTGTAGGAAAAATGGCGAGGGTAGAGTTTCCGTCGACAAGAGAGTTAATAACATCTTCTTGCCCATCTCTAAATTCCCTATAACCATAAACTCTATTCAAGATATTTTTTGCTTTCAACTGAATTTAACTCCTATAAAATCACTTTGTAGGGTGCTCAATATAGCTTAAAATCCAATACCAGTCACTCTTTGAAACGCTTACTGAGCAAACCAGCAAAAAAGGCATCTTTTTTGTATTTCCCTCTAGACAAACTAGGTGTGTAACATTAAATTACATTCATCAGTGGTTCGGTAGCTCAGTTGGTTAGAGCGGCGGATTCATATCCCGCAGGTCGGCAGTTCAACTCTGCCTCGAACCACCAAATTTTAAACCGCAAGTGAATGCATAACCGCCGAAAATCATTCACTTTCACCAATACCCCCCTCTTTTTTCAATATATTCGCGCTTCAAATGAACTGCTTGCCGATATGATATTATATTTTAACTTGAATCATAATAATTATGGGGCTTTATATCGCTTGGTTTATTACACTGGTATGCGATTTAATGAAGCATACAGTATCGAGATAGATGATTTCTTAAGAATATCTTACTCTTTTTATTTGTGTATTTGTTTCATAGTAAGTTGAAAATCGAACTTGCTATGCTAATCTGGCCCATAGTGCCATGCAGCACGCCTTTATAATTAACTGAATTTATATTTGAAGTGCTAAAGCAAATATCAATTGTAACTGGTACTAGAACATAAAAAAATTTAAATAACTGCCAATTTAATCAATACTTAACGGAGATTATAATGATTACTTATCTACTTACATTTGTTACATCATTTTTTATATTTATGTCATCCGCCTGGGCGGTAACATCATCTCAATGTCCTGGAGAAGAAGGCTACACCTATACTAACAGTCGTAACAGTAATAGTCCAAGTACTGGTGGATTTATCTCATATGATGCTGATATTACCGACGATATTTGGCTAGGTCGAAATGCCGCAATTTGTGGTTTTTCCTCTGTGACAGATGGTGCAAGAGTTACTGGGCGAGCAGTAATCTGTGGGGATGCTCTTGTTCACGGTAACAAGGTTCGCATTACCGGCCATTCAAGAGTTTGCGGAAATGCTGAGGTTACAGGAACTGCAGTATTGAGTGGATATATTAGCATTACATCAGGTTTTTACAGCGCCGGCAAACACTCCAACACATACAAAGAACCCCAGAAGACAAAGGGACAGCTTCGATCAGAGGCACAAGCGGCTGTAGGACATATGATCAATATGATAAATGGCGATTTTAGCTACTACACCTTTACTACTAGTGGCGAGAAAAGAATGTACTTTAATAAAGGTCTTGATTTTCAACAGGACTCATTATCTGATCCTTGTCGTATTAAGTTGAAAGAGGTGACTACTAAAGAGTCTTATATGGATATGACTTATGCACGAATCCCTTACCAGCGTCATATTATGAGATTTAATCTTAAGGATTTTCATACTCATACACCAAAACTTCACCGCTCTTATAAAACTTTTAGTGGAGAACAAATGTCTAAGCTCTTCATTGGAAGAAATAAAGGTATCAAAACAGAATCATTAATCAAGAAGAGGTATCACAACGGTACAAAAACTTCGACAGATTATAGCAATACAGTAAGATACGGGTTTACTCTCATCTCGCGTGAAAATTCATCATTAGAAGCAAGCCGTAGAGTAATATCGGAAAGTATCAAGGCATGTGTCGCTTACCATCGCTACTAGACTCATAATAGTGATACTTAATATGGTTAGCATGAAAATAAAGCTTAATTTGCAGTGAGTATATAAAGATCCGCGAATGTTGAATTACATTCGTGGATTTTTTAATCTATTTAATGTCACATATTCTCGCGGTTCAACTCTGCCTCGATCCACCACTAATTTTCTTTTGATCGCACTTCGCGGTCTTTTTTTATCAAAGAACTCTTAATTATTATCTATAGGCGCATAAGGAAACTTTTGTTGCAATAGGACATCGTACTAGTTAAAGATACTCATCAAAAGAAGTAAAGATAGTGGGATAAGTTATGATGAATTCAATTGAAGAGCTTCAGGTAGCACTAAAGTCATATGTTAAAACGATGCCAAACCTAGGAATTAAACTGGGAGTGGAGCGGGAATGCTTACGCTTAAGCCCTGACGGTACACTCTCTTCTGAGAATCACTATAAAGATCTGGGCTCTGCCCTCACAAATCCCTACATCACCACAGACTACGCTGAGAACTTATTAGAACTCATTACGGCCCCTAAGGACTCTATCACCTCTCTTATTGAGGAGCTTAGTGCTATTCACAGTTTCACCGCTTCAAATATTGGAGATGAGTTTCTTTGGTGTAGTAGTATGCCGTCTAAAATTCTAAGCGATGATGAGATCTCAATTGCCAAATTTGGAACTTCAAATATTGGACAACTAAAGTCACTCTACCGTTTAGGCCTTAAGAAGCGCTATAGCTCAACTATGCAGATAATATCTGGAATCCATTTCAACTTTTCAGTGGGAGATAAGCTTCTAGCTGTCATCAAGGAGTTAAAGGGAATTGAGCACCACTTTTCACAGTTTAAGTCAGATAGTTACCTAGGGCTTGCCCGAAATATTCAGCGCTACGGCTGGCTAACAACTTATCTATACGGGGCCTCCCCATTTGTTGATCAAAGCTTTTTAGATGCCAGAGGGCTAAAGACTGAGCTTATTCCATTTGATGACAAAGGCACCATGTATTCCCCTGGGGCCTGTTCCCTACGGATGAGCAACTTTGGCTATCAAAATAGTACTCAGGGTGAGATTGCCCTGCTCTACAATACAATTGGAAGCTACACCAGTTCACTGCTTGAAGCGGTAAAGACGCCCCATCCCCAGTGGGAGGAAATAGGACTTCTTGATAGTGATGGAAAGCGACAGCAGCTTAATACCAACCTGATTCAAATCGAAAATGAATTCTACAATCAGATTCGCCCTAAGCGCACAATTCTCCCTGGCGAAAGACCAACAGAGGCGCTTCATGACCGTGGAGTCGAGTATATTGAGTATCGTGCAGTTGATATCAACCCATTTGACCCAATTGGACTAAGCAGAGGGCAGATTGAATTTTTCACAACCTTTTTGCTCTACAATATGATTATGGAGTCGCCAGAAAGTACAGAGGAAGATTTTAAAAATTCTAGAAATAATATCGGAATTGTCGCTATGAGCGGTAGATCTGCAGATACCCAGATACACCACCGTGGCGAGCTTATTCCACTTAAAGATGCAGGCCTACAGCTACTCGAGGAAATGCTGCCAGTAGCTGAGATTCTTGACTGCGCTTCGGGAACTACAAATTATAGCGCGACTATAAAGGCCGAAACTGAGAAAATGAGAGACCCTGCGCTCACCCTATCAGGGAAAATGGAACAAATTCTCCGCTCTAAAAACATCTCTTACCTAGAGTTTATGACTGAACAGTCAAAAAAACATACTGAGGAGCTAAAGCGCTATGAAATCTCTGAAAGACTTCAAGGAAAGCTTAATGCCGAAGCGATTAGCTCTTTGGTAAAGCAAAATGAAATTGAGGGGCTCGATAAAATTAATTTTGAACAGTACCTAAATCAATACCTTAACGCCTAACGCCAAAAGAAATTACTCTGAGAATCGCCAACGCATCGAGTCAAAACGATATAATAATTACAGTATTGGCCGGATTGTCGTGTCATATTAAGTGAGACTTTATACAAGTAATTAGTCAAAACTTACAACAGAGGAAAACATTTTGTTTCGGCCCTTAAAAGTTTACGTGATTTTGCTTCTTACAACTTCAACTATTGCAGGTAATGCAGCGAGCTCAGTAGCTCCAAAAGTCATTTATGGTACAGATGATAGGTATCTGCTTCACGAGTATCCAAACGAAGAAATTAGGAGATTAGCAAGGTCTACCGCCGCTATGATTCACAAGGGCCGCCTTAAGAATAAGATTGGTAGCAGAGTCTACCTTCAAGATTTAGATACACTTCAAGATAGCTTTAATATTTGTCCCGATGAAAAATTCACTAAAGAGCTTGTGGCCGCGGAATGTTCTGGATCTCTAATAGCTCCTGGCCTTATTCTAACTGCAGCTCACTGTGTGAAATCGAATGCCAATTGCTCTGGCTCAAAATGGGTTTTTGACTTTCGTGCTGACAAAGTCAACTCCAAAACAAAATACGTCGAAGATAAAAATATCTACTCATGTAAGCGCATTATAAGTTCTAGCTATTTTCCAGAAGAAGAAATCGACTACACAATAATTGAACTTGATCGAAAAGTGACTGACAGGATGCCACTTCCTGTTAGGATGGAGGGAGTAGTTCCAGAAAATGCTGAGCTTGTTATCATCGGCCATCCATCAGGACTACCAACAATAATTGCTGACAATGGTTATGTTCTCGATAACGACAGCAAAAATATCTTTAAAACTAACCTTGATACATTTTCCATCAACTCTGGATCTGCAGTCATAAATAAGGCAACAGGAGTGATTGAGGGAGTCCTAATCAGAGGACAAAAAGACTATGAATGGGATAAATACAGATCATGTCTTCGCCCAAACTTCTGGAAAGATCCTGACTTTCCAGGTGAGAGTGTTATCCGAACAACGACAATACAATCCCTAGCTAAAATCATACGCGATTTCAATTAGAAAAAGCCCCTCACAAGTAGTTTCTTTTGAGCTGAAAGCTGCCAATTTTATCTAGGCACTTAATGGATTTGTTGGTACCGTTCCCCTTAAATCTATTTAAGGAGAATTAATAAATGGCAATTGATAAGCAGGCAGTGGCCTACGCTTCCGTTTCCGCTGAAGTAAATCCCAATCAGGCACTCAGTGTACTAACCATGATGATTGAAGAGGATTGCACTGTTCCCTTTATTACCCGTTACCGTAAGGAAAAAACTGGTGGACTAGACGAAGACAATATTCGTGCCATTCATGAGGCCTATGAAGGATATATTGAGCGCGAGAAGAGGCGCGAGTTCATTCTCGAGACCCTAAAAAAACAAGAGCAACTCACTCCAGAGCTTCAAAAGAAAGTTATGAGTGCAGAGACACTCAATCAGCTTGAAGACCTTTATGCTCCATATAAATCAAAGAAAAAATCTAAAGGGATGATTGCGATAGAGGCCGGACTAGGCCCAATTGCAGAGCTGATGATGATCACAGAACTAGAGCTTGCGCCTTTTATTGCCAAGCATGGTCCAGCTTGCATCAACCCAGAAATGAAAATCACCTCTCCCAAAGAAATTATTGAGGGTGCTTGTAATATCATTGTAGAAAAATTTGCTCACGATACAGATGTTAAAGAAACTCTCCGCAAGGACTACTGGAAAGATGCTACATTAAATTCTGGAAAAAAACGTGGCGCAGATGAAGTTAAAAATGTTGAAAAATACAAAGACTACTTTGAATTTTCCCAACGCGCAGTAGAGCTAAAAGATCCTAAAGCGTCACACCGCTTTCTCGCCATGAGAAGAGGGATGACAGAAAAGGTTCTCAAGGTTGATGTTGTCTACCCAGAAGATGAGGCCGTTGCCACCATCGAAAATAAATACCTCAAGGGAAACCTTGGGATGCGAGATCTCCTTTTTCAATGCGCAAAGAAGTCATACCAAAACTATATTCACCCATCACTTGATCTAGAACTTAAGTCAGAACTAAAAAAACTCTCTGATGAGTCGGCGATTGATGTATTTGGTGTAAATCTTAAAAACCTTCTTCTTCAGCCATACCTTGGAGCAAAGACTGTTCTTGGTATTGACCCCGGAATTCGGACTGGCTGCAAGATTGCTCTCGTGGATAATACAGGAAAGTTTCTCGTAGACACAGTGATCTATCCTCATGAGCCAAGAAATGCTACTCGTGAATCAAAGCAGATTCTTGAAGCGATGATCGAGCAGTTCAAAATCGATTACATCGCAATTGGAAATGGTACCTTTGGCCGTGAGACCCTCGACTTCATTGAAGAGATGATTGATCCTGTTAAAAAGGGAACCACTAAGGCAACTCTTGTTAACGAGGATGGTGCTTCAATTTACTCCGCTTCACCGATCGCAAAAGAAGAATTTCCAGATAAAGACGCAACAGTTAGAGGAGCAATCTCAATTGCTCGTCGCTTCCAAGATCCACTTGCTGAGCTTGTTAAGATTGATCCAAAATCAATTGGTGTTGGACAGTATCAGCACGACGTCAACCAGACTCGTCTCAAGAAGTCTCTTGAAGGAGTTGTTGAAAGTTGTGTTAACTTTGTAGGTGTTGACCTCAATACTGCTTCTGCCCCCCTACTATCCTATATCTCAGGGATCGGACCGACTCTTGCAAAGAACGTTGTTAAGCACCGTGAGAAATCAGGAAAATTCAATAATAGAAGTGAACTTCTAAAAGTTACTCGTTTTAGCCAAAAGGTATTTGAGCAGGCAGCAGGATTTCTTCGCATCTATGGCGGTAATGAAAACCTTGACCGCACCTCAATTCACCCCGAAAGATATGATACTTTAAAAGTATGGGCCAAGGAGAATGGAGCAAATGTAGATGACCTCTCTGGAAATAAAGACCTAGCTTCAAAACTTCAAAGAGATAATAAACTTAAAGATGAAATTGGAGACTTTACTCTGGCAGACATTGTTAAGTCACTGACTGCACCTTCTCAGGATCCAAGAACAGAATTTAAATCAACTGAATTCAGAAAAGATATCAAAGGAATCAAAGACCTCAAGATCGGTCAATGGTACCCGGGACTGGTAACTAACATCACTCAGTTTGGTGCCTTCGTCGATATTGGAATAAAAGAGAACGGCCTTCTTCACATCTCACAGATGGCAGATAAGTTTGTTGAAAATGCTCTTGAAGTTTTAAAAGTCGGAGAGGAAGTAAAAGTAAAAGTCCTAGACGTTGATATGGGCAGAAAGAGAATCTCACTCTCTTGTAAAAAAGGTGATGATGAGAATGCTCCAGTCCAAGACTTCGCTAGTCGCGGTGGCCCAGGAAAAGGGAAGGCAAAAAAAGATAGGCCTCAAGCTTCCTTTAAAAACAATGCCTTTGCAGGTCTCGCAGGCCTAAAACTTAAATAAAAAAAGGCCCCATCTATAATAAGATGGGGCCTTTTTTTAGGTGTACAGAATACAAAGTATTTTTGAATACCTTTCAGGAATCTAAAGTGCAGTGAAATCTACGCTGTACTTAAAGTCTTTAGGTTCAAAGTAATCAAGTGCTTTGCCGTTAACTTCAGCATATGGGTACATTAGATAATTAACCGGTGCATCTTTCTGTTGCGGAACAAGAGTTACTCCACGACCACCGCGCTTAAGTGCTACACGGTATTGATCAACAGAGCCAAAAAAGTACTCACGAAGTTCTTTTACTTCATCAAGAGTCTTATTATTTTTAAGCATGAACTTTCTAACATCAGATGGATCTACTGGAACCCAGCCTGTTCCAGGCAAATAAAATTCTGCCCAACAATGATAACCACCAGTCATATTCTGCTTATCTTTATTTCCAAGACGAAGTCCAAATACTTCACGACTGGCAACTCCAACAGATCTAGCAAGAGCAACATATACAGAGCTGATATCAGCACATTTTCCACTTCTAATAGTAATTGTTCGCTCAACAATTCCTAGACCACAGCCGCGAACATTTGGGTCGCGCTTAGTATTTTCAACAGTCCAATCATAAATGGCACGTGCTTTTTCAAGTATTGATGTCTTCCCAGCGACTGCCTTCTTTGCAATCTCTGCAATAACACCATCGATTGGAATATACTTTGTACCAACAAGGTAAGGCTCAATCTCTTTTGGTAGAGGAAGACCTGAGTCTCTAAGGTTAGTCATTGTTATTTCTTTGGCCTCGGCCTCAAAACTAAAAGAGAGAACCTTTTCTTTTTTTTCAGCACTCCAGGTGGCGTAAAGATACTCGGTTTTATTTTTGGTATCAGGCATAAAGATGTGATTGTCGTAGCTACCTGTTACAGCTTTGATTGAAATTTTTTGAGTAGCATCACTTAATGGTCGCAAGATCCAAAGAGCTGCACTCTGCCCCTGGGCCTTCTCTGTCATATCAATGCTAATCGTGACAACACCATGTCTCGATTTTACTGGGCCACTAGGAGAGCATGCGGATATAAAAAGAGCTACACATGCTATTAGATAAATACGTATCATAAGGTTCTCGCTGTTAGAAATATTTTGAGGTGACTTTATTATAAAAAAAACTCTTGAACAACTTTAATAACAACTTAGCAATCAAAGGCATCATTCCTAAAACTGAAAAAGAGAGAAAAAATGATGGAGAGAAAATACCCTCCATAGACTGGAGATTCCCTAACTCGGCCCCGGCATTAACATAAACAATGGTACCAAGGAGCATTCCAAGCTGTGACACCCAAAAGAAAGTTACTGTTTTGATCGGCGTGAGACCCATAATAGTATTGATCAAAAAGAAAGGGAAGATGGGGATCAGTCGAAGGCCAAAGAGATAGAATGCCCCCTCTCTAGTAATTCCATCATTTATTACAGCAAGCTTATCACCGAATTTTTTTTGAATAAAATCACGAAATAGAAAGCGCGACAGAAGGAAGGCAAAAGTAGCACCAATAGTGCTACTAAAAGAGATGATGATAGATCCAACTACGGTACCAAAGATTGATCCTCCCAAGAGCCCCAAGATAGTTCCTCCAGGTAGAGAGAGGCCAACAGTAATGATATAGGTGGCACTAAAGATTAGTACCATACTGAATGGACTACTTTGATAGAAACTTTTAAGCAATTCTCTATTGGCCTTTATGTAGTAAAAATCAAAAAAACGTAATAAATCAAAATGGTAAATTGTGAATACCAGACAAATAAAAAACAAAATGGTGAGTAGTCGAAGTGCAGTCTTTTTATTTGTGCCAATCATCGACTATCCAACAGAGCGTACATGGTCCAAAAAGGACTTATCCTTTTCAAATTGCGCCAATACAGACCTAGTGAAAATGATCGAGATGATATAGGGAACCAAAAGAGATATTGCAATCCCCTTGGCAGTAATAAAGACAGGAATATCGCGATCGACAAAAATATCAGGCATGATGTCCACAGCGAATTCAGATACTCCCCACAAAAAGCTGAGGCCTAGGAGAAGTCCAAGGGACACAGCAAATATCGACATAAAATTAAAAAACAAAAAAGAAGAGCGCTCGAGCTTGGCGCGAGAAGCTCCCATTATCCAGAAGCTGGCCATGTCCATTTTAACTTTATCGTAAAAGATCATAAGGCCTGAAACAATACTTAAGGCCACTAAAAGAGTCATGCCAATAAAGAGCGAAGTCATCACAATGGACTCAAGACCTAGCGCCCAAACAAGTGAGCTATTCTCGTCTTCCCAAGACTTGATCGTGACATTAGGATTCCCCCCTATTGCTTTACTAATTTCATCTTTGGAACTCTCCCCATATATACGAATCCTATTAAACTGTACTTTACGAATGAGGTTAAAAATAACATTTTGTCGCACCCAAATATGATAACCATCAATTTCGGTGACGTTGGTCGAAAAAGTTTCTCCTGCAAACACAGATGCCTGACGTGGAATATCTGTAAGAAGGGAATCTACATGTGACGTTGAGATCAGTTTTAGTTCATCTCCAGGGCCGATCCCGTATTTAAAGGAAATGTCGATGGGCAAAAGAACATCTTGCAAGAAGTGTCCCTTAAGAAACTCTGGTGCCTTTTTTTGAATATCTGTAGCGTGAACAACCACCGGGGCAAGGTAGTCTCCGTATTTGAGTAACATCTCTAGCTCGTACTCGGGATGCGCATTGAGTTCGAGACTTGTAAGATTCCCAATCATCTCAAGTGATTCTTTTTTTTCCACCCCTTTGAGATAGAGAACGAAATTACCAGTCACCGATTTTGAACGAGTCATTAGGTTATTTTGGAGCCCACCCATAGTACTTTGCAACACAATAAGTGCAAATGAAGATACTGTAAGTCCGGCCATCGCCATATAAAGTAGACGCTGGCGTGTCTTAGCGTGGAAAATATAATTCAAAAAGTATTTAAAGAAGTGGATAAACATAGAAGTAGTTTAGGCCAAGAAGTATAAGTGCGCTAGTACTTAGTCGTGCTCTGCAATCCCCCCAAGTCTCCTGGCACCATGGGGGAATCACCATGGGGGAAACAAAAAGGCCCACGTTTTCACGCAGGCCTATTTGGATATATTTTTGGGTGACTACTAGAATGTTACTAGTAGACCGCCATTCAAAGACATAAAGTCAGAATCTGTAATCGCTTCACCTAGGCGATCAAGTGTTGCCTGTCTTTCAGAGTTGATCGCTGAATCGTTAGCGATTCCACCAGTAAGACCTCTTGAGTAGCGCCCTTCTACAGCAATACCGATATTACTTGTAATCTTAACTTCAGCTCCAAGAGAGACACTTGCACTTACATAACCAGATGTGAACTCTTCCTCAATTGGGTTATATGAGCTTGCTCTTAGGCCACTGTTAAGTCTCGTTGTATATTTATCTTGCTCATCACT
>JAGLCH010000051.1 GCA_023146355.1 Bacteriovoracaceae bacterium
ATCTCTACTATATTTGTCGGACATTGTCGGAAGAAACTAAGCTAGTGAGGCCTTCAAGTCATTAATGATTACTTTATTCGCTTCAAGTATTTTGGATGAGTATTCAAGCGGATACCATTGAGTACTTTGGTTTTCAGATGCGCTGTCTTTAAGAGTATAAACATGGAGAGTAACTTTTCTATCAGGGTAGCTGAAAGTGTAATTTTTAAATAAGGTAAAGATGGCATCATCTGAAAGTGAAAAGTCTGTTTCTTCACTAAACTCTCTTTCTGCTGTATTTAATGCACTCTCATTCTTTTCTATTTTTCCACCAGGGAATTCAAGAAATCCATTTAGTGGCCCTTTCTCGTTTCTAGGTTGAAGGTAGATTTCTCTCCTCGCATTTACCCAGATAACTATTGCTACTTTTATTACTTTCACTTTAGTGCCTTAAAAGTAGCAGTGGAAAGATTCTTGTCAGTTCCTGTCTCTGAATAGAAATAGTCTTTTGAATTGAGTTCCTCATTCTTTAAAAAGCAGCGCCACTCCTTTTTACTCATCTCTAAAATGTAGTTCTGGATTTTGTATTTAGTTATGATGGTCTTATAAGTAGTTGATGGTAGCTTGTCTAGAGGGGATATAAGCGTAGGGTATTGAGTCAGCGAGTGATCTTCACTTTCAATTATAAAGGTAGGGAGTTCCATTTGTCCTTCTAGCCACTTTCCCTTTTTCTTCTTATAGACAAGAATCGTCTTCTTTTCTCTTACAATAATTCGTAAAAGTTTCAAGATATGTGATTCCTTTTTTTTTGCAATTTTCTTTTTATTTTCCACAGGGAAGCTAGAGATCATGTTTGCTTTGCGCGCTCCACATTTTTTCATAAGACAACACTGGGAGCAACGAGGAGTCTTAGAAAGGCAGACCTCCCTTCCCAAATCCATCAATGCCTCATTTACAGCACGGCCACCAAGCTTTCGTATATCTTTTAAATAGTCTCCATTTTCAAAACCTCTTTTTAATTCTTTTTTTAGGGGCAGACCTTTTTCTGAATCGATTGTGTAGTAGCGAGAGAGAACTCTCTCTAAGTTTGCATCAATACAAATATGGGGAAGGTTAGCACCCATCGCCATAATGGCATTTGCTGTGTAGTCTCCCACTCCTGGGATTTGTATTAGGTGGGCCACATCTAGTGGGATTACATCGTTAAGTTCGTTGTGAATATATTTAGCTGCTTTCAAAAGATTACGAGCGCGTCGATAGTAGCCAAGCCCTTTCCAATTTATCTGAATTGTTTCTTCATCTGTTTTGGCAAGGGTTGATATATCGGGATAGATACTTAAGAAGCGATCAAAGTGTCCTAGTACAGTGGGCACAGTAGTTTGCTGAAGCATAATCTCAGAAACTAAAGTGTGGTAAAGTGAGCGTCTTTGCCTCCAGGGCAAATCGCAGAACTGTGATGACCATTCAACTAGTTTTTTAAAACTCATAATGTTAACCTAGCATAGTACTTGAGGAGTTGTCATGACACAGAAAATTGCAGTAGGTGCACTTGTTGTTATTTTTGCCATAATTTTAGGTATTGGCTCTATTATTGGTGATCTAACCAGTTTGAAGTTTGGAAATGTAGATTTTTGGCAGGCCCACGGTTGGATTTTTCTCGCTATGATTACCTTTTTCCCTCGACTCACTCTTTTCTTTTCTTCAGTAAGCTCAGGTGGACTCCTATGGTGGATAAGCTGGCTTGTTGCTCCACGTATCCTAGTTGCAATTCTTGCAACCTTTGGTTACTGGGAGACAAATCCCTTTCTCGTTATTCTTTCTTGGCTACTTGCATTTGGTGGGGAAAGCTCTGAAAAGCTTGTGATGTCTAAAGGTGTTAATCTTAATACGAAAAAAAAGAAGCACACTAGTGAACAGCGTGCCGATGACATTGAGGCCGACTTTAAAGTAAAATAAAAGCGAAGGCCTTAGACAACAAAGGAGGCGCTTGCCTCCTTATTCTTTTTTATGTCTTAGTCTTCACCGAGTTCAACTTCTATTCCATCCTCATTGATAAGAAATGTGAATTTAGTTTTATCCTTCGATTTAACTTGCTCAAGAATATCTGCAAACTCTTCAGTCTCTAGTTCGGGATCAAGTGCAAAGTCTCCACAGAAAGTTGTTACAATTGCTATTGCAAGCTTTGCATCGCGTTCATCCTTAAAGCTTTCAACCTGAAAGGTGAGCTCTGCTGTTTCTTCTTCTTTATTAAAATCAATATCTACTAACATTTTATTCTCCCAAATATTTTAATAGGGTCCCAATAACGATCGTTATTGACACTGGATTTAGTGGCCTAGTATAGGTGGTAACAAGCTGTCTTCCAAGTATATTCACTTAGAAATCAGTAATGAGGTCTACAAGGTAAGGTTGAAGAATGAATGGATTGACATTTTTTTGTTTTTCTACAATTTTATTGTGGCGATTCAGCTCGGCCAGATCAACTGGGTCTTCAATATGCCACTTTCTAAGGAAAAACTCTTCGTCTGTACGAATCTGCTTTTTATACCGGGCAGCAAAGTAGAAAAGTGAGCGAGCAATATTTCCACGATACTCAACTGGTGGCTCGAAGCATTTACGATTATTACTATTGCTACCCAAGGCACTAATGCCATTTTCCCAATGAATGGTAGTTACTTCGCAAAAAGGAAAATTTGATCGACGTGAGTTAGTAGTATTAGATGAAGGGTAAAGATGGTGGAGATCACTTTTTGCAGGAGATGAGGAGGCCCCCAGGGATTTCGGCCACGCATGTTCACAGTTGATGATATTAGCATTGGGGATTTTTTTTGTTCTAACACACTTGTCAATGTCGTATATAGAGCAAACTTTCCCAGCATGATTATCAAGTGTTCCAAATAAAAAAATACGAGCATTAGTGTAGGAGAGTGAGTAATGCCCTTTTTTGGCAAAGCTGTAAATCTTTGTGAGAAGCTTTTTATCACAAGCTCCAACTAGGCCTTGATAGTCTTCGGTGATGAGGCCACTTTCTACCGCATCGGCCCAACGCCTATTACAGTCCGAGTCAGCATAAAGTTGTGTCGAAAACAGTGTGAGAACTACTACTACAAAAGCAAAGTATTTGATCATTCTTTTCCCCTATCGAACCAATAGCGTATCGCATGAAACCAGAGGTGTCACGGCAGAAGTTAACTACTAACCTTTTGAAATGATGTGCTTATTAATAAAAGAATAGTTCAAAAAAGGGGCCATTTTGTAGAGTGTTTCTTTTTGAGATATAGTGAAATCATGTCATCATAGTATGAAATTATTCAACTTGGGAGTTTGTAATGAGTTATGACTACGACTTATTTGTTATTGGAGCAGGGTCTGGTGGAGTTAGAGCAGCAAGATGGTCTGCAGGACTTGGGGCCAAGGTCGCGATCTGTGAAGAGGACCGTTATGGTGGAACCTGTGTTATTCGTGGTTGCGTGCCCAAAAAGTTCATGTACTACAGCTCCATGTTTGGAGATGAGATGCGCTCCATGAAAAACTATGGTTGGGAAATTCCAGAGGCCACATTTGATTTATCAAAACTAAAAAAAGTCAGAGATAATGAGATCGAGCGTTTAAGTGGGATCTATCGAGGTCTACTAGATAATACTGGAGTCAGAAGAATTAATGGAGCAGGAAAGCTTATTGATGGTCATACTGTTGAAGTGGCCGGAACTAGGTATACTGCAAAAAATATTTTAATTGCTGTCGGTGGCAAGCCAACCTTTTTAAATATCCCTGGAATTGAATATGCAATTTCTTCAAATGAAGTTTTTGATCTCTCTACTCTTCCCAAAAAATTAGTTGTTGTTGGGGGAGGATTTATTGGAGTTGAATTTGCTGGTATCTTTAATGGCCTTGGAAGTGAAGTAGAGGTCGTCATTCGGAAAGAAAAGATTCTTCGTGGCTTTGACGATGGCGCACGAAGTTTTTTAATGGAAGAAATGGTAAAAAAAGGAATCACCTTTTCAACAGGTTCAAATATCATAAATATTGAAAAGGGTGAAAGACTCACTATCACCCTAGATACAGGGAAAATAATTGAAGCTGACCAAATCCTTTTTGCCACAGGACGCTCCCCAAAAACGGAAGAACTTAATTTACAAGCAGTAGGTGTTGAGTATCTTCCAAGCGGGAAAATTGTGGTAAATAATAAGTTTCAAAGCTCTATCTCCAGTATTTATGCGATTGGTGACTGCTCAAATAGCTTGAACCTCACACCAGTTGCAACGAAAGAGGGAACTCTTTTGGCAGAGTATCTAATAAATGGAACTGACTTTGAGATGGATTACTCCGATGTCCCCGAGGCGATATTTTCTCAACCATCATTGAGTTCTGTTGGCCCGACTGAAGGTGAAGCTTCGAAGCACTTTGATATCGACGTTTATGAAAGCACCTTCAGATCACTTAAGCACACCCTTTCTGGAATTGAAGAAAAGACCTATATGAAGCTAATCGTGGATAAAAAGAGTGATCGAGTAGTGGCCTGTCATATGGTGGGGGCCGATGCTTCAGAGATCATGCAGGGAATTGGTATTGCCGTTAAAGCTGGCCTAAAAAAGAAAGACTTTGATCGTACAATTGGGATTCATCCCTCTACAGCAGAGGAGTTCGTTACCATGAGAACTCCCCGTAAGGATTAGGAGCAACTAGGGGAGTAATCTTATTCAGTTGAACTCTAAGGTCAACGTTTAAGGTGCTCCAATAGTGATCAGTTCCAAAGTGGGGGAAGGCAAGCTTAAATGCGGGGTCTTCCCATCTTTTTGCTGTCCAAGCTGCAAAATGAATATAGCGAAGAGTGCGTAAGGGCTCTATAAGTTTTAGAGTTCGATAGTCAAAATTTCTCATAGAGTCGTAGCTCTCCAAAAGAATATTTCTATTTATTATTGCTTGCTCGTCGTCGCCAGGAACTATAAGCCATACATCTTGAACGGCAGGGCCCACGAGCATATCGTCAAAGTCGATAAAGAAAGGTCCCTCTTCTCTCGAAATAATATTTCCAAGATGGCAATCTCCGTGAATCCTATGATTGCTTACTCCATCAAACATCGGAGTAATCGTAGTAATAAGTTCATCGATAGCTTCCTTGAAGCTCGGTTCGATATGTGAAGGGATAAAGTTATTATCTAATAGGTACTTTGAGTTTTGGGTACCGTAGGTTTCAGGAGAGATTTGAATTCGATGATTTGCCATTCTTGACGCACCGACAGTGTGAAGTCTTGCTAGGGTTCTTCCCGTTATTTCGAGTTGCTCTCGATTCATCTCATCGGGAACGCGTCCGCCCTTCTTGGGGAATACAGTGTAAAAAAGATCGTGATCTTTTAGCTTAAAGAGGGTTTCTCCGTCGAATTCTAGTGGAGCTATAACTGGAATTTCTGCTTCAGTTAAATCTTTGAGGAATTGGTGTTCTTCTCTTATTTGCTTTTCTGTCCATCGGCCAGGGCGATAAAATTTCGCCACAACAAATCGATCGCTTGCAGAGGTTATAGTATGTTCTGGGATGTCGATCTCAATTTCATAGACTCTATTTTCCATGCTGTTGAGAGTGAGGCAGCGTCCAGTGGTGACTAGTCCAAGTTCATCAATGGCGTCAAGAACCAGTCCAGGTCCGAGCTGGAAAAAGAATTGGGTTTCATTATCTCCCCACATGTATGTCGACACAGATTCTCCCTAGAGTGGCGAATTAGAGATCAAATAGTGGCTCGCACTCTTCTGGGACCTTATCAGAGACTGTTCCCTTTGTACTTAGGATTTCCTTCATAAGATTTAGCTGATCATGACGAAGAAATTTCTCGTGATGTTTAGGATAGGTGATTTCATTTTTTTGCTCAAAATGGAAAAGTGGGCACCATGATGACTCGATCTGCTCAAGAGAGAGAGATAGGCGAGTATAGACATTTTTAGTATATACGAGAAGTGCACGTATATAGGGATTATGGCCTTTCCCGTATTCTTCTTTAACTAAAAGCTCCTGCACTTCACCATACTCTGCAGTGTGCATTCCAAGAAAGTAAGCAATGATAGAATTATAGGTGATGCGAATGCAAAGGATATCAGCGAGGATAGTCACTGGTACAAATAGCAGAGCTAAAAAAAGTGCGACTGCTTTATTAATCGTAGGAATATTTTCAAGATTACTGTAGTGCAGGTGATCGAGTTCAACATTTAGCATCGTTGTTATTCCATTGGCATATCCACAGAATAAGCAGTTGAGTTGGTCCATTTTCGCTAGACCTTTAATGCGATGACGGTCCATTATAACGAAGTCGGACCAGTTTGCTTCAGGTGTGCGAAGCAGAGGGCGAAGTAGTTTCTGATAGAGGAAGGTTACAGTAGTAACATGAAAGATAATCCATGTGGGGATACTTAAGTACATGGAGAAGCCACCCAGAATGGTTCTGGTCCAGCCAATTCTCTTGATATGACAGTCTGCTATGGTTGGAATTAACGACTTTTCTTTTGTTATCTGTATACTTTCAGTCACTTATGAGTCCCCTATATTACATAATTGTAATATATATTATTCTCCACTGACGATTTTGTCCAGATTTTATTTCGTTTCTAAAAGTTACTTTTACAAAATTCACTTCACTTTATGCTATTTATGCTCTCCTATTCCGATAGGTTTAAAAAGGAGATTGCGTGCTTCACGATTTTTTACTACAGGCCTGCTATTTTTTGAGTGCTGCCGTATTTTTTGTCCCTTTATCCAACTACTTAGGTCTAAGTTCCGTTATCGGTTTTCTCATCGCTGGAGTTGCCATTGGGCCCTATGGTCTTAGCTTGATGGGGGATGTTAAAGAGATCTTTCGCTTTGCTGAGCTTGGAGTGGTTTTACTCCTTTTCGTCATTGGTCTTGAGATACATCCTGAAAAAATGATGAGGCTCAGGCGCTCAGTATTTCTACTAGGTGGCTCTCAAGTTGGACTCACCTCCTTACTCTTAACCGGTGTATTTTTATTACTGGGCCATGCCCCAGGAATTTCCCTGTTGATGGGAATCGCATTTTCTCTCTCGTCTACTGCATTTGTCCTCAACCTTTTGGAGGATGAAAATGAGCTTCAATTTAGCAGCGGTCAGTCTGCATTTGGAATACTTCTATTGCAGGATTTGGTGGTAATTCCACTGCTCGCAATTGTCCCTATTATTGGTGCCGCTTCTTCGGCGGAAATTGGTATGACTTGGACAAAGTTTGCAAAGGGGGCGGTCGCTGTTATCGCTCTTATATCCCTCGGACACTTTTTACTTAAGCCAATATTTCGAATTCTCATTAAAAATGGGGAGCGGGAAATTACAACTGCAGCTTCACTATTAACTGTCGCCTCCACCGCTCTATTCATTGAATCCATCGGGCTTTCTATGGGGCTAGGGGCCCTTATTGCGGGGATGCTTTTGGCAGGTTTTGAGCACCGCACAGAAATTGAAGATGTGATGTCCCCTTTTAAGGGGATGCTAATGGGACTCTTCTTTATGGCCGTGGGGATGTCTATCAATTTTAATTTAGTCGCAGAAAAAATAGATCAGGTTTTATTTGTAGCACTTCTTTTTATGCTGATTAAGGGACTATTGATTTATGGGCTCTTTAAGGCCGAAGGTTACTCTCGCCATATCAGCAGACGGATGGGGATCTTACTATGCCAGGGGGGAGAGTTTGGTATTTATATCTTGAGCTCTGCTCAACTGCACAATATTATGGAGGAGAGTGTTGCCGACTTATTTATAGCAACCCTTACTCTCAGCATGGCGATGAACCCCTTGTTTCTGTTCATCTATGATAAAGTGACAAAATTCCG
>JAGLCH010000052.1 GCA_023146355.1 Bacteriovoracaceae bacterium
CCACACTTACACTAATTAACAAAGCGAGGGTAAACGCATGAAATTTATTTTGAATTACACCAATCACGTGAATGTAAAAGAAACTATTGAGAGAATTCTATTCGCCAAAATTCAAAAAGCCTATACAGCGAGGCTGTAAGTGGCCAAAAGTTGGTTGGACTTATTTAGAAAAAATTTCATACAATTACCCTGGACCGGAAGGGATTTCAGACTTGATGCCTTCACTCCTTTGAACTAAGCTAAAGATGGCGATGCTGAATTACTCAATGGATTAATTTCCACTTATTACGGAGATGTGATGTAATGAAGATTTTTATTTTTGCTCTACTATTGTCTTTACATTTCAACATAATGGCACTGGAGTTGCAACCACTGATCGATCAAATCTCAAAAAGCTCCAGTTTTGGAGCTCCTGTAACAGGAGCTAGTTGCAATTTGACTTTTGAAAAAAGCTTTGAAGAAAGGTGCGCCATTGAGTTGTGCGGCGAATCCAAATATTCAATTCCCACGAATATATCTGAGGATAATTATGGGAAGTATGTAAAAAAGAGTATCTTAAAGCAATATGAGTCAAGGGTGCCTAAAGTAAGAAAAATGGGGCAAGCTATGATCGAAGATGCAAAAAGTTTTCAGAGTCTTTTTCAAAAAGCGATACTTAATGACACTAATGGAGTTACATTTGAATCTTGGGGAAGCAAAAATTATGACGACACTGCTATTAAAAAATTTGATGGCTACTATTCTATTGCCATGGATCCTAGCAAAGAATTAAACGAACGAGTAAGCATTACGATAGACTCTCATAAGATTGAGGCAGCTCCAGATTCATTCAAGCTTGGTCTAAAGTCGTTTGTAAGTGCTATGAAAGCAAAAATAAAAGGTGATGTTTGTGCAGCTTTTGAAATGGGATACCATACAAAAGATGAGGGGGTTAAGCGACTAAGAATATACTATGAATCGATAAACAAAGTTTTTTTTGAAAGGTTAATGAATGAAAAAGACTACATGGTCGAAAATCAGCAGGATATTATAGAGTTCTTTAACAATACAAAAGTTGACAACACAACTAATCCTGACCAATTCATACGCATTGCTTGTTCGTTAAAATACTATAACGAACTAATCGTTTTTCAAAAGAATGGAGTAGAAGCGAAAGAGGAATTCGAGTTATGTCCCAACAATGGCTGCAGAAAAGCTATTCGCGATATGGTTCGTATGACTGATTATTCAAGCCTTTTAAAAAAATTAAATGAATATCTAAAAGATAATACTCTTTTGGATCACAAGGTTAAAGAATGCAGAGGAGCCGTTGCATCACATGCGCTAATTGATTATGAGCAAGGCAGAGTTGAAGCAGAGGTTCCTCAAATATTAAGCAATCTTTTACAGGGACCAATGAGGAGTATGAGTTCTGAATCGAAAAAGAGCTTTAAAAACTTCGTAAAAAATGATCTGAAATTTATTAGTGGTAGCGGACAGAGCAAAGATCGTGAAATGGAACTACTTAATTATATAGATCAAGAGTATATAGATATGTTCCCAAAGAGAGGCGCTCTCTACCAGTTTTGGACATTGGGCGACTTTGCCCTCAAGTTTCAGGATTATATGACGGGGGATTCCCGTGAATTTAATGTTCTAGGAATACTTGATAGATGTACCTATGACATTGGGGCTGATGGAATTATCTGGGATTATTATCGCCGGGATACAAATGTTATTGCTATCTCTATGTTTAGTGACCTCCATCTTGGGAGCGGTAAGTCGATTACTGCACATGAGATCGGACATAGCCTTAGTTATTTTGCTGGGGATAATCACTTGAGTATAAGCAGTAATAGAAGCTATAATAAGATTCGAAAATGCGTCGTGAATGGACATAAGTATGAAGTACCATTCGACGAGTTCTATGCGGAAGAAGATATGGCTGACATTATATCCTACCTTAGCGTTAATGATGGAGAGGTTTCTAGTTGTGTTTTATTACAGGCTTCAGATGACCGCCAAAATTACAAAAATCTTACACTTAAGAATGTTTACCAATTCGACCCTCATTCTGCATCGTTGTTACGAGTTTTAAGAGAGGCGATCTATAAGAATATTCCTCTTGGGTTAGCTTGCTCTCAACTAGTTCAATCTAATAAAGGTGATTTTAGGTTTAAAAAATGTATCGAATAATAATTAGTGCTATTTTCATATTTTGTTTCCCGCACACCTTTGCGAGAGAGTTACAAGTGATTACTCCCTTTAACTCATATAAGCTTGCTTATTCTATGAGTAGCATAAAGCTAGCTAGTTCTCATTATAAATTTAGCTCGACCAGCAAAAAATGTAACCGAAGACTAATGGTTGCCTTTGTCTCAAAAATAGACAAGATCCTTTCAAGTAATATCCTTAATCAATCAAAGGGAACAAAACCATTAACCATTGTTTTGGAGGGGAAATACTACTATGCCCGCAAGGATAGTCGGCTAGGGGTATCACTGTTAAAGCTTCCAAAGCAAGTTCGCGCATTTAAAATTAAAGAGAAAATGATGTGTAACTAGGGATATTGAGGTAGAGAACAGCAGTTTTAATACATAAGATCATTCAAAAACAATAGATTCAAAACAAAACGAGTCTCATGCATTTGTGATTTGATACGTTCTTCTGCCCCAGTTTTGATACACTCTAATGTTTAACTTGTTGCGCTATACTTCTAACAAAAAAGTAACTATTCAGCGTGATTTATTTTTCGATATCAAATAGACAACACAATTTATCAAAAGGTGAGTGGCCTTTCTTCTTAGAGGTCATCAGATAACTTCTAATGCGACAAAAATGCTTGG
>JAGLCH010000053.1 GCA_023146355.1 Bacteriovoracaceae bacterium
GGTGAGTTAGTAGGTTATGAACCAGGAAAACTTCAAAAATTATAGCTCACTAAATATCCTTCTCATCTCCTTGGGAATGAACTGGACTAGTAAAGAGCGCGCCACACTAAGAGACTGCAAGATAGTGCAGGAGTCTGAACAGACGCCCATTTTATACTGCTGTAAAGGTAGTTTCATTGATTCTGAGGCCAGCGCTCTGGGGATCAGGACAATTTATCATCAAGTTCGATCTCCTTTTAATCTTTTCAAGTGGTATAAATTTTCTAAACTGATCAAGGGTATGAATATTTCCTTGGTTCACTGCTATGATATAGACTTCCTACTAAAAATTTGTATTTTCATGATGGGAACTTCCCCACAGGTACCACTTGTTTACTCTCTTTTTGGTGAGCTTAAGCGCTCTTATCGCTCTTTTTGGCGGGGCCCATTTATTAAACGAGTTGATATGGTTGTCGTACCATTTTTTGAAATGGAAGAAAATGTGTGGAACAAAGTAGGTATTAATCCTAAAAAGGTCCATGTATGCGGTGCTGGAATTGAGCCTGTTAATCTTATTGAGCGGAGGCGCATACCTAATTCAGTGGCCATAAGTATCAAGGCACATGTTAAAAAATTTAGTGAGATCTCAACTTTGATCAATACTGCTTTTATGTTCAAAACTCGTGGATTTAATGACTTCAAGGTATTTCTTCATTATGAAGGGAGTTGGAATGACAGTGAACTCCATAAGGAACTAAAAAATCATGTTCTCGCTTATAAATTAGAGGAAAATTTTATCTTCATTGATGGGATGAGCATCCCTGAGGTGGCATCCCAAGTAGAGCTTTGGCTCCAACTTGAAAGTACAGGGTGGTTGGAAGATGGAATGCTCCAGGCCCTTATTTCTGGAACACCTGTTCTCATTCCGCGAAATGGGGTCAATATTGAGCTATTAGATGGATTTCCCTCTTTGGGTGAGAGCTATAAAGTGGATGATGTTCGTGAGTTTAAGCAGAAACTTCAACATATTTTCAATAGTTTAGGTCAATATTCTCAAGCCGTTGAGCAACATCGCAAACAAATAGCGATACAGCATGGAATTGAGAAGTATAAAAATGGTCTACTTACCGGATATATCGATGCCTTAAGTCACAGGGAAAGAATTTTCAAGTAGGAAGCTGTATTGACGAATAGACCTTTTTCGCTTACATTACAGTGCAATAAAACGATTTATAATGCCTTCAGTAGAAGGGTTGTAGACACCGGTTTTACTGGTGATAAAAAAATATTAGGAGATTCATAATGAATCAAGAGTTAAAGCAAAAATGGATGGAAGACCTCGGAGTTGAAGTAGTATTCGGCGAAGATATTGATGCAATCCAAGAATCAGATTTTAGTAAAATGCTCAGCGAAACTGCTGAAATGAACTTTACTGAAGGTGAAGTTTTCAAAGGAAAGGTCATCTCTATTGGTCCTGACTACGTAATGGTAGACATCGGATACAAGCAAGAAGGTCTCGTTCATGTTCGTGAGTTCCAGAACTACGACGGAACTTTGAAGATTAAAGAAGGCGAGGAAATCGAAGTTTACCTAGAGAAACTTGAGTCTCACATGGGTAATCTTGTTCTTTCTAAAGACAAGGCAGAAATCCTTAAGGCATGGGATAAGATCTCTGAAGCTTGTGACAAAGGTACTCCACTACAGGGTACAGTTATCGCTAAAGTTAAAGGTGGTCTCTCGGTTGATATCGGTGTTAAGGCATTCTTGCCTGGTTCACAAATTGACCTACGTCCAACTCGTTACCTAGATAAATACATCGGAAAGCAGATGGAATTTAAGGTAATCAAGTTTAACAAGAAACGTGGAAACATCGTTCTTTCAAGAAGAGCTATTCTTCAGGAAGAGAGAGGGAAGCTACGTGGTGAAATTCTTGCTCAAATTCAAGAGGGAATGATCGTTAAAGGTATCGTTAAGAACATCACTGATTACGGTGCGTTCATCGACCTTGGCGGAATTGACGGCCTACTACATATCACTGATATGTCATGGGGACGCGTTAAGCATCCTTCAAATATTCTTACTCTTGGTGACGAGATTGAAGTTAAGATTCTTAAATTTGATAGCGAAAAAGAAAGAGTATCTCTTGGACTTAAGCAAGTTCAGGCAAATCCTTGGGAAGAAGCTAAGGAAAAATATCAAGCTGGAAGTAAAGTTTCTGGAGAGATCGTTTCTGTAAAAGATTACGGTGTATTTATCGAACTTTCTGATGGTATCGAAGGTCTAATCCACGTTTCAGAAATGAGCTGGACAGGTAAAATCAAGAACCCATCAAAGCACTTCACAGTTGGTGAAAACGTTGAAGCTCAGGTTATCGAAGTTGACGTTGAAAACAAGAGAATCTCTCTTGGTGTTAAGCAACTTATGGCAAATCCTTGGGATGAGCTTGAGAACACTTACCCAGTAGGAAAGAAAGTAACTGGTAAAGTTAAGTCAATCGTTGATTTTGGAATCTTCGTTGACCTTGGAGAAGAGATTGATGCTCTAATCCACGTTTCTGACATCTCATGGATAAAGAAAAACGTTACCCTTTCTGATGATTACAAAGAGGGCGAG
Source organism: Bacteriovoracaceae bacterium (assembly GCA_023146355.1). Classification (GTDB taxonomy): domain Bacteria; phylum Bdellovibrionota; class Bacteriovoracia; order Bacteriovoracales; family Bacteriovoracaceae; genus JAGLCH01. The sequence goes on from JAGLCH010000053.1 coordinate 2,593, forward strand.
GAAATCGAAGCTCAAGTACTTTCAGTAGATAAGGAAAACCAAAAATTCTGTCTAGGTGTTAAGCAACTTGCAGAGGATCCTTGGAAGAAAATTGAGGAAAGACTACCTGTTGGAACAGTTCTTGAAGCTGAAGTTGTACGTGTAACCGATTTTGGTGCATTCGTAGAACTTGAAACAGGTATCGAAGGACTAGTTCATATCTCTGAGCTTTCTGATGAAAGAGTAGAGAAGCCTAGTGACGTAATCAAGAAAGGTGACAAGCCAAAAGCTATGGTTATCTCTGTTGATAAAGATGCTAAGAAAATTGCTCTTTCAATTAAAGCAGCTGTTAATGCTGGTGAAAGAGGAGTTAGCTACCAAGAAGAAGTGCGAACAAGCACAATGGCAGACAAGCTCAAAAACTTCAAAGTCTAATCTATTAGAACATTTGATATAGGAAGGCCCGCAATTGCGGGCCTTCTTTATATATCGCAGGTCTTTTTCTTCGAATTATTTAATGTTTTTTAGAGTTTCGGTTATGATATGGATAAGGTGATCATCTTCAATTGGCTTCGACAGAATTGTTGAATCAGAGTTTCCTCCGATTTCGTCTTCATCGTATCCAGTATAATAAATGAACGGTACATGAATTCCCTGTTCTTTCAGGGCATTACCCCAGGTTTCTCCATGTCCGTCGGGCATATTGATATCAGAGAAGAATAGGTCTGGCATTTCCCCTGAATTCAGTGCATCAAGAACCTTTTGATGATTGTTGAAGCTTTTCACCTCGCAGTTAAGAACTCTATGAAGCTGCATTTTCATGACTTCTAATACGTCATCGATATCGTCGATAAGAAATATCTTAATTTTATCCATTAAAACCCCATTATTTTGTTCTATATCTTTTTCGTATATTTCTGATATATATTTGAGTTAAGAATAGTTAAGAATGGCTAAGAGTATTGAGGTTAGTGTGAAATCTGTTTTTTTTATTGATAAGGAAAAATTTCTGCGCACGATGCTAGAACTTGTCTTTAAAGAGAGAGGGCTAGACATCTATACTATTGAGTCCGGGGCCGACTGTACTTATCTTATTGATGACCTTACTCCAGATTTAATTGTCGCTGATTTGGCAACTCTTTCTCCCGATATAGAGACTTTTTTCAGTTCTTTTGAAGAAAGAAATATTACTGTTCCTATTTTAGCTTTAGGCATGGAGTCCGACTGGGATCAGCTTGAAAAATTTCAAGATAGATTTGTAGGTCTCGAGAAGAAGCCTCTATCTCCTACGGGGATCGTTGAAAAGCTGGAAGCTTATTGCGTTTAATTATGAGCATTAAACAGCTTGTCGTTAGTTTTGATGAAGAGATGAGAAATATTTTTCAAATTTTGTTTAAGATTGGATAACATCTCTTATTGAAGGTAGAGTAGTTAGTTAAAAGGTTAGTGGTAGGAATATGTCAGAACGTGACATTCTTTATATGTGTGTAGGTATCGCAGCGATTTTTACAGTCGTTGCCATTACTATATACTTTCGCAGTGGTTACTTCGGCTAGAGTTTTTCAACATCCTCTGGAGCTAGGATATAGCTATGGAGCCTCAATCCATTAAAGATAAATTCAGGAACTCGGATGCGATAGAAAATCCCTGTTTCGTGATTCTCCGATGCCATAACATTCGTTTTGCTAGATACTACTGCGTGAGCACTTCCCTCTTCGTAAGGGATGAATAGGTCGTAGTGATTTTGCTTGTCTAAAAAGTAATTGATAATGTGTTGGCGAAGCTCATCCATATCTCCGGTATCATGAGTGCTTACTACAAAGCTACCGGACTCAGTTCGTCTAATAATTTTTTCTTGAATCTTATTGTTGAGTAGGTCTTTCTTGTTAAAGACAACAAGCATCTCTTTGTTCTCAACGCCGAGCTCGGCAAGAACATCTCGGGTAACCTTGAGATGCTTCCTGTAGTTGGGATCAGACATATCACAAATAATTATAAGGAGGTCAGCTTCAAGCGCTGACTCAAGAGTTGTTTTAAAACCTTCAATTAGAGTATTGGGAAGATTTTGAATAAATCCTACCGTATCAATAAGTATCATCGGTGGGTGTGTATCTGGGTTCAGCGTTCTGTAGGTGGAGTCAAGGGTGGCGAAGAGCTTATTTTCTTCGAGAATATCAACCCGACACAGGCGATTCATCACAGAAGATTTTCCTGCATTTGTATAGCCTACGAGAGCTGCTGTAACAGCTCTGTCTTTTCTCTTTTTACGTTGCTGCTCACGAGATTTAGCAATCTCTTTGAGCTGTTTTTTATAAAATTCAATTCGATCACGAATGATACGACGATCAAGCTCAATCTGTTGTTCGCCCTCGCCACCAATGACTCCAACAGCACCACGCTGTCTCCCTAAGTGGCTCCAAAAGCCAGAGAGGCGTGGCAGGAGATACTGAAGGCGTGCGATCTCAATTTGAATCTTGGCATCGCGAGTACGAGCGTGCTCTGCAAAAATTTCTAAAATAATATGGCAGCGGTCAACCACCGAGAGACCAGTTATTTTTTTTATATTTCGAATTTGGCTTGAGGTAAGTTCAAAGTCAAAGACTAGAAGATCAGAACCCTCTTCCTTTGCTTTTACGGCAATTTCTTTTAGTTTTCCAGTTCCAAGCATTGTGCCTGATTCTACTGTTTTCTTATTTTGAATATATTCATCACCCGTTTCAATCCCCAGTGTTCGGAGCAGTTCACGCAGCTCTTTTAGAGAGTTTGCGGACTCAACCTCATCTTTGTGTGCCTCAAAGGACGGGCAAATAATTGAAACAAGTGAGGCCTTACCATCGCGTGATATTTGAAATTCATCATCTAGCATATTAAACTCTATCTACTGATTTATCTGTGTTATTGTGCACCGTGTATATCAGCTTAAGGTACCATATGAAAAAAAAGAAGAATAGTAAATTGATTGTAAAGTGTCCTAAGTGCAAGGAATCTTTCGAGTACTATAGTTCTGATTCGCGACCTTTTTGCTCTGAGCGCTGCTCAAATGTTGATCTAGGGAGTTGGTTCAATGAGGGATTTAGTATTCCTGTAGAGGGACCACTTGAACCAGAAGAAGTCGCTGAGCTCGAAAAGGTGCTTGAGGAAAAATTTGGTAATCCCTTTCAATAGTCAATTATCATAGCTTGAAGTCGTATTTGACTCAAGCTGAGGGCTTAACTACGTTAAAGTTCATTGACAACGATTCGGTTCAACACCTATAATTTTAATACTATAGGCTTATTACGCATTATGTCCACGGAGGGAACGGTGCAGCAATCGATACGCATGTATTTAACTCACTATACAGAAGAAACACTCATGATAACTTTGATGGTGCTTCTGGCCATAATTACTATCCTTATCGTTTATTGGATTCACAATCGACGTAAATATCGAGAGTTAACTCATCAAATTCCAGCAAGTGTGGTTAAAAGTTACCTTGACTCGATCATTCAAAATTCTACATCACTGAAGTCATCTCTCTTTAGAGGGGGCGGCCTAGACATCGGTGAGGGCATTCCTTCTGTCGTTCCAGCAAAAGATTTTCCATCCTCTGGGGTAGAGCTTAGCGGAGCTTCATTGGAAGAGCTTAACCAAAAGAATGCTGAAATTGCTTCTCTCAACTCACGCTTAGGAGACAAAGAAAAAATTGTTTTAGAGCTTGAAAGTAAAATGAAAAATATGCGCGCACAACTTGATGCTTCTGGGGATGATGCAAGCATCGAGCTTCAAAAGCAGCTTGATGTCGCTCATGCTCGAATTGCAGAACTAGAGGCTCAACTTGCCCAGCAACCAGAAGCGGGTGGTGGTGATAGCGAGGCAAAGCTTGCCGATATCACCAAAGAGCGCGATGAACTGAAAGAAAGATTGGCCGAGTATGAAATCATCGAAGATGATATTGCTAATCTCAAAAAATATAAGCAAGAGAATGAACAGCTTAAGAAGTCTTTAGCTGCTTTTGAAGGTGGCGGAGCTCCAGCT
>JAGLCH010000054.1 GCA_023146355.1 Bacteriovoracaceae bacterium
CAAGGAAGCGGTACTGCTGAAAAAAGTTGAAACTAGTAGGTCTAAAATCGAAGGAGAAAGAACTAATTCCAACCTCTTTTAAAGAATTGAAAGTTCTCTGGTCGTAAATACCATTAATCGTATATTTCATTCAATCTCCTACATCACATCGAGTGAATTAAAATTTTGGTCATTGAAATTGATGAGAAAATTAAAACTATACTTAGTATCGATCTGTGTTTTTTTCTGACTGATATGCATTAACCAGCATTTACTCTGAGGTCTATAAATTATACCTAACATTCTATCATTAAGGATATCAGTCTGAATGTCGTAATCGTAACGAAAATAAGTAGAGATAATATCAGCGGGAGAAAATCGAAGTGTTACAGAAACATCTTGTTTTTCAGAGTCCGAGGCATTGTTGTAATGGTAGGCCACAGTTGAAACAAATCTATCGTAACTCTGAGACACAGAAGTATTAAAGATATGTCTCTTCTGCTCATAAAAAAAGTACTCTGAGGCATTTACTGAAGTTTTACCCACTGTGAGCCCTGTGGACAAAAAGAGCCTTGTGAGTTTAGAGGAACCTGACTCAACATCATAGAGCCTATATCCTTGAGATAAGTTAAAAAATGCTACCTTTGAATACAAAAAGTTATCGCGCAACTGCCGGTCGTCAGCATAGGGATCGACAAAACCAGGAGACTTTCGGAGGATAGAATTTGTCCACTTAAACTCAAGAGTGTTGGCAACTGGTATCTCTTGCCTGAAGGTTGCATTTTCCAGCTGGTGCTCTTTCTTTCGAAGGGCATCTGTATAATCAAAGAGTCCATGATCATCAGAGATTTGATCTGAAAACCTTTTATTACCATCTGTTTTTTCATTAAACGTATAGTAGTGTTTTAACGCAAAGCCTTGGGTGTGGCGGTAACTATTTCTTAAAATAACATCCTGCTGATTTGAATTCTGAGTACCATAATCAGGCACCGGTCCAATGAGATTTTTATTTTTTTTCTCCGTGGTGAGTTCAATACTCTTAGCGTCAACTTTTTCTTTATAGGCAAAGCCAAATGTTCTCTCGATTTCAAAATAAATCTCACTATTAATCTCACCACTCGATTTTCGAAAATAACGATCTTTCTCATGAGGAAAGAAGTAGCTCTGATAATTGTACTTCCCACTTGTGTTAACAAAGAGTGGTCCAAAGCGGCCAAGATTCCAGTTTATATAGGGAGTAGCAGTATAGCGATCAGCATTACGAATAAAGGCCTGCTCTTTTTTCTCAAGTTGCCTGAAGCGTGTCATATTACTATCAAGCCCAACTGAAATATTACTAAGAAGAGGTATGTCACTGTGCAAGAGACCATAAGGAGTGGTTGAAAAGTTAA
>JAGLCH010000055.1 GCA_023146355.1 Bacteriovoracaceae bacterium
CTACTTATTTAAAGTGACTAAAACACGTAATTTTTTCACTTTTACCATAAATGCTTAGTTTATTTGCTAGCTTACAAATATTAAATATCATAAATCCATTTAATATCGAGTAAATGATGAAGTATATTGTAGCATTGCTTTTCTTACCCATTTTAGCGTTTGGTGAAATTGTCGATCTTAAGGAATACCAGTCCCCTGTAAAAAATCAATTAGATCGAAATACCTGTGCTTATTTTGCTACTACTGCAGCACTTGAAAGTGCTATCAATGTTGAGTACAGAAAGTTATACGACTTGTCAGAGGAGTACCAAATCTTTATTGGTAAGACTCAGTTCAACGAGTATGCAGATTCAGAGCATGGGGCAACCTATGAGATCTTGCTGAATTTTAAAAACCAATATAACTTTTATCTCGAAGACGACATTCCATATCAGTCCTCATACTTTGAAGATGGACAATCCTGTGATGAGTATAAATATTGGGACTCTAGCGCTCCAGCATACTGCTTTTCCCACGCTCCAATTAGTACACCTTTAAGTATGTCGCGAGTTCGAGTTAACGGACTCAAGGTCAATATGATCACTGGACTGTGGGGGCCGAATTCAACTCGCTCTGATCTTATGATGAATGAAATTCGTAAAAAAAGATCAGGTGTTCTTACTCTAAAAGTATTTCCACAGCTCTGGCTTGATGACGGTACGATCTCACATGGTGATGACGTTGAAGTAAAGTGTAACTCCGGTGAATTCTCTTGCTATGGTCACGCTATTTTACTAACTGGCTTTGACTCTGAACGTGAGGTTTTTTACTTCAAAAATAGTTGGGGAAAACGTTGGGGAAATAAAGGTTACGGTGAGGTTAGCTTTGAGTATGTCAACAAGTGGTCGGACAAACCATTAACTATCTCGTTTGATCGATGGGGGAAATCTCTAAGAGAAGTTAACTTTTAAAAATACAAGGCCTCAATTTGATTTGGGGCATCTATTATTTCGTTACTAATTTTTCCATAAATTTTTCATTGTTGATCACAAATCGCTCATGGGTACCAGTCCCAATTTCTCCCTCTTCGTCCCAGGCAGTAACTTTAAAGACTAGTTTTCTTTTGTCCACTTCCATCAATTCTGCACAACATTTTACTTTCATCCCAATTGTAGTGGGCCTAGTGTGGGAAACTCCAACAAATGTACCAACTGTCCCGTGGTGAGGATCTAGCCCCTTATCCGCAAGTTTCATTGCTGTGTTTTCCATAAAAGCAATCATCGCTGGGGTTGCAAAAACCTCTAAAAGACCTGAACCACAGCTTTTTGCTGAGTCGGTACTCTCTACTGTTTTTTCGAGCTCAAGTTTGTCGCCTGCATCTAGATTGATGTCCATTTAATCCTCATCATGTTAAGTTCTCAGCAAATTATGGCCTAAGAGGGCATTTAGTAAAAGGTCTTTTTCTATTTCGTAATTTCCGCCCAATCCCATCAAGCTTTAACAGTGAAGTATTGTTACGAGTAAATTTTTTTTAACTTCTGCGAAAATTCGATCTGAGATACAATTTGAGTAGTCAATTATTAATTATCTTGGAGGCAGTATGACTCACCTTAAAACCTTAGTTATTGGTATTCAGATGCTATTTGTGGCCTTTGGTGCCCTCGTTTTGGTTCCGCTACTGACAGGTCTAGACCCATCTATCGCTCTTTTTTCAGCTGGTATTGGTACCTTGATCTTTCACTTCGTTACCAAGAATAAAGTTCCTGTATTTCTTGCGAGCTCTTTCGCATTTATTGCCCCCATTAAATATGGAATGGACAACTTCGGTGTTGCAGAGACATTGGGGGGTCTAGTTTGTACCGGGCTTGTTTACATTATATTTAGTTTTATTGTAAAAAAAGGCGGCGTAAAAATGATTGAGCGCTATCTTCCTGCAGTAGTAACAGGCCCTGTAATTATGGTTATTGGACTTAAGTTAACTCCTGTTGCAGTTAATATGGCAAAAAGCTTTGATGGTTCTGGAACACTTGATAATACAGCGCTCATTATTTCTATGCTCACTCTAGCTTGTGCAATTGTCGTTGTTATCTTTGGAAATAAGTTTTTCAGTCTTATTCCCGTACTCATCAGTATTGTGTTTGGTTACGTTGTTGCCCTTATCTTTGGAGTAGTTGATTTTACACCAATTAAGGAAGCGGCATGGTTTAGCCTACCGTGGGTCGGAGCAATTGCAAGTGGTGCCTACGCTTTTCCTCAGTTTAGTTGGAATGCTATTTTATATATCGTCCCGGTAGCGCTAGCACCTGCAATTGAGCATGTTGGTGATGTACTCGCGATTTCATCTGCTACAGGGGAAAAGTATATCGAAGATCCAGGACTTCACCGCACACTTCTCGGTGATGGAATAGCAACTTCGTTTGCAGGCCTCGTCGGTGGCCCACCAAATACAACTTACTCTGAAGTCACAGGTGCTGTTGCTCTTACTAAAGCATTTAACCCTCTCTATATGAGAATCGCAGCTGTTACTGCTATAGTGTTGGCGTTTGTAGGAAAGCTTGGTGCGATCCTTAAAACAATTCCTGTTCCCGTTATGGGGGGAATCATGATCCTACTTTTTGGAATGATTGCTGCTATTGGAGTCGGAAACCTTATCCGCGCTAAGGTTGATATGACTAAGGCGCGCAATCTTGTCATCGCTTCAATCATTTTAGTATTTGGACTTGGTGATCTGAGTTTCACTTTTGGCGCTATTACTCTTGGTGGAATTGGACTTGCAGGTTTAATTGGTATTATCCTTAATATAATTATTCCAATTAGAGATTAGTAAATTTTCACAGGGTCGTAATGCGACCCTATTTGATTTGTGAATGGTATGATCAGTATTATAATTCCTCTATTTAATGAAACTAATAACGCTAGCTTGTGGGATAACTTATCTGTTTTGTCCAAATTAAGCTGGGTGCAACTTTTGTTAGTCGATGGTGGTAGTACAGATTCAACTTTGGCCATGCTCAAAGATGGTGGGCATGAGTGGATCTCCCATTCGATAAATTGCGGAAGGGGAGATCTTCTCGATTTTGGACTTAAAAGATCCGATTCCGAGATGATCGTTCTCTATCATCCTAGAAGTACTGTTGAGGTTGCAGGACTCTATTATCTGAATCGCCATCAAGATGAATTAAAGTGGGGTGGGTTCACTCACTCCTTTGATCGTAATGGATTTATCTTTTCATTTACCTCGTGGTATTCAAACCGTATTCGAGCTGACTTAAGGGGAATCTTCTATCTCGATCACTGCATCTACGCACGTAAAAACCTTCTTTTCAAAGCAGGGGGAATTCCCAATGTTGAGATATTTGAGGACTCTATTTTATCTTATCGTTTAAAAGATATTGCAAAGCCTACTCGTCTTCGGTACCGCTCAGAAACAAGTAGCATTCGTTTTTTAAAAAATGGATTAATTTTCCAATCGCTACTTAATGCTTTCATGAAGGTATGTTTTCTTTTAGGTGTACCTACACAAAAGATGTATGCCATTTACGAGAGAGGGTTAAGGCTAAATAGCTATAACCCTTTTAGGTCGAAGAGCAGCTCGCCCCACCAAGAACACAAAACTGAGCGCAAAAACGGTGGTTAAGATAAACTGCGTTTAAAGAGTCTTTAAAACTATTACCCATCTCAAATTTTGACTCATTTACGAGTAAGGTGCAGGGGACAAAGGTAAGCTTATCACTACCCTTCCTTTTTATTACCATTCGTTCGTTGGCGCACATTAATGAGCCAGGAGATACTCCCAGTATTTTCCAGCACGCTGTTGTAATCTCTGGTATTTCAGTAGCACTACTCATCTCAGGGAAGATAACCATATTTTCATTGAGGTTGATAGTTATGTCTCGCTGTCTAAATAAAGTCTCATATTCTTTTAGACGATCTTCATGAGTTACTTCGGCCAAGCGTCTTCCCGCAACAGAGAAGTTAATATTGTTATCCGATAGTAGTTTGAGGGTGCTAATAACTGTAAAGTAAGTATTGTGGCCACGTTCTTTTTCATAGATATCCTGGTGAGGATCATCGAGAGATATCCTAATTGAAAATGCAGCACCAAATTCTTTAGCTAGCGCAAGGATATCATTTTTCTTGTTTAGAAGGGGAAGTAGACCATTTGATAGTATAATGAGATTTGAACCAGAATTAAGTAACATTCTAGCAATCTCTATAATCTCAGGATTAAGGAACGGCTCTCCTCCTGTAATTCCGAAACGCTTCACGGCACTTCCACTATCTTTTATATCCTTAAGAATGCCCTTTGCATCTTGAAGTGTGATAAAGCTCATGGAATTGTTCATCGGTGAAGATTTGACGTAGCAGTGCTTACACTGAAGATTGCAGACTGAGTTTGAAAAGAACCAAAAATTCTCTAATTTTTCAAAAGTTACAAAAGCACGTTCTTTTCCATCTAGTGTTGTTTTAAGATCACTAAATTTTTCCATACTACTTCCTTTTTTAAGGCCCAAAGCATGTAAACTTTAGGCCCTAGATAAGTCAAAAAATAAATCTACTTCTTTCTCTTCTTCTCAGCCGCGAGTGCAACTTTTTCAGCAGTAACTGGCATCGATTTTATTCTGATATCCATCGCGTCATGAATTGCATTGGCAACCATTGGAGCAGAAGGAATCATCGTATGCTCACCCATACCACGAGCGCCAAAAGGCCCATCAGGTTGTGGATTTTCTACAATGATACAATCCATTTCTCCCCAGACATCTAGTGCTGTGGGGATTTTATAGTCTGTAAAACTGGCATTGAGCAATTTTCCTTTATCGTCAAATCGCATGTCTTCGTAAAGAACAGTGGCGAGGCCCTGAAGCATTCCACCAGTCATTTGTCCTCTTACGAGATCTGGATTTAGTGCTTTTCCACAGTCTACTGCTAGTGCCACTTTTAGCGGTTTCATTCGACCAGTCTGCTTGTCAATTTCAAGAATGACGCCTGCTGCACCTACAGTATAGTGAACATTAGGTTTTCCACCTTGCGATGTTTCGGGATCAGAAAGTCCTGATGTGAATTCAGGCATAAATATTCCTCTACCAATTACAGGCCCCCCTCTCCATGTACCATCCTCAAGCATAATCCCCTCAATTACAAAGTCCTTCAGAGGGAGCTTCCATGTGGGTTCTGCATGAGATCGTACACATTTATCTTCTAGGTAAAGTTGAGAGGTGTCTTTTCCAAGTGCTCTGTGAACCGTATTGAAAATTTGATCTCTGGCATCTTCTGCTGCCCTAATAACTGCATTTCCACATGACCATGTAATATGAGAGGCAACTGTTTGCCACTCGTATGGATTTCTGTCGGTATCAGGAGATTCACATCGGATCATCTCCGGAGGAATGCCAAGGACTTCTGCCGCACATTGCGCCATAACAGTGAAGTAACCCTGACCAATCTCCATTCCAGAAATTAGTAAGTTAATACTGGCATCTTCATTGAATTTTAGAAAACATGAAGATGAGGCATTTGGCGGCATTGCTGGGGCCTTCCAGAGCAATGAAAATCCTTTGCCGATAACCTTATTCGGGTCATCAGACTTAACCTCTTTTCCCCATTCGATAGAAGCTGCTGCTTTATCAATGCACTCTTGAAGACCATTTGAATTCATTTTTCCACCATAGCAAAGAGTATCATTTTCTTTGATGGCATTAATTTTTCTAAACTCAACACGGTCTATCTTAAGAGCATTGGCCACTGTATCAATATGTGACTCAAGCCCAAATAAAAACTCAGAGTAGCCAAATCCACGATATGGTCCACCTGGAGGTAGGTTGGTATAAACACATACTGAGTCAATTTTTACGTGGGGGATTCTGTAGGGCCCTGTTGCTGATAGCCCCGATGCATTTACAACATTGGCACCGTATTCGACATAAGCACCAGCGTCCCAGTAGAGCAGATTTTCAAGTGCGGTAATTGTTCCGTCATTTTTCACTCCCATCTTTACTTTTGCGTGGATTCCTTGTCGTTGATAGGTATTTCTAAACTCTTGTTCACGAGTCCACAGAACTTTAACTGGGTTTCCTGGAACTGTCGTAGCACAGGCAGCAGCGATGATTTCCATCGATACTCCGGCCTTACCGCCAAAACCGCCACCAACAAATGGAGTCACAACTCTAACATCGTTGTGGGTGAATCCGAGCTGTTCAAGCGCTTGAGCAAAAAGGTGTCTTTGTGTATGAGGAGATTGGGAAGCAGTCCAAACAGTAAGTCTTCCCTCTTGGTCTACTTTCCCGATGGCAGCATGATTTTCAATCGCGCAGTGGGCATATCTTGGAACCACATAGGTCTCCTCAAAGACGTGGTCAGCTTCGTCAAAGCCTGCACCAAGGTCACCCTTACGGATTTTTCTGAAGTGAGCGATATTAGTCTCGTTTTTTGGAAAGAACCAAGGAACGTGCTCATAATCTTCAAGCTCAGGGTGGATTAGAGAATCTTTATGATTCTTTCGATCTTCAATATGTTTAGGATCTGTACCAATGGCCTGGTCAACTTTAAGCACAGGCTCTAAAAGGCGGTACTTTACTTCAACTAGTTTTGCCGCTTTATAGGCGGTCTTTTCATCTCTAGCAATAACCGCGGCCACTTGCTCACCGACAAAGCGAACCTTGTCTTGTGCGAAAATATAGCGATCGTGCATGTAAAGGCCGAAGCGGTAAGGGAACTCTTTTCCAAGAACAATTCTCACTACGCCATCAAGCTGTTCGGCCTTCGATGTGTCGATTGAAATAATTTCAGCATGAGCATGGGGACTTTCAACAACTGCGGCGTAAAGTAGGGTCGGCCCAAAATCAATATCATCAGTGAAGGTTGCTGCGCCACTAACTTTAGCGCGCCCATCTCTACGTGGACTTGATTTGCCAATATATTTATAGTCGGTCATTTACTTACCCTCCTTTGCAGTAATATCGATCGCTTCGATAATAGGAGTATATCCTGTACAACGACATAGGTTTCCTGCGATTCCCTCTTTGATTTCTTCTTCACTAGGATTAGGATATTTTTCAAGTAGCTCTGTTGCTGCCATGATCATTCCTGGAGCGCAGAACCCACACTGGAATGAATTGTGCGAAATCATATTTTCTTGAAGCCTTGAAAGTTTTCCATCTTTGCAAAGTCCTTCAAGAGTCATAATCTCTGCTCCTTCTGCTTCAGAAGATAGGATTAGACAGCTCTTTACCGCATTACCATTCATAATTATTGTGCAAGTTCCACAGTCTCCGCGGTTACATCCAATTTTCACACTTTTCATTCCTGCAACATCTCGAAGAGAATCTGCAAGGGTAACATTTGGTTCAAAATTTAATATTCTCTTTTCGCCATTTAATATAAATGTAGTTTTCATTTCGATCTCCTATATCAAGCGCTCAAAATAATCTGGCCCATTTCCATCAAGTCTTTCAAGTGCTGCTACAATGCCTCGTTCAAGCATTATCTTTACCATTAATCGTCTGTAGTCTGCTGTTGAGCGAATATCTGATATTGGCGAAATTTCTGAGTTGATAATCTCTTTTGCTTCTTCAATTACTGTAGGTGTGATCTCTTTTCCATTTAGAAATGCTTCAGTCAGATGCGCTCTCAGAGGAGTCGGGCCAACCGCTGCTAGGCCAATTCGAAAGGTCTTATCTTTGAACGCGAGAATTGCAACTGCAGATTGAGCAAGGTCTTCACCTTGATAGCGCTGATGCTTGAGGTATATTCCCGCATGATTACTTTCCGGTGTTGTTACTTCTATTGATGTTACAATTTCAAATTTCTTTACTACTGTTTTCCTAGGCCCTTTAAAAAACTTATGAAGTTTTACTCTTCTTGTTCCCTTAGGACCTTCTATAACAACGACAGTGTCATATGCCATAAGAGGAGCTGCGCTATCAGCACTTGGTACTGCTGTTACAATATTTCCAACGACTGTGGCCCGATTTCTTGTGGCGCCTGAAGCGACAGTAGCTGATGCCTCAGCGAGGATTGGAAACCAAGTACAAATGTCATCGTTTTCAGTCACGTCTGTAAATGTTACTAATGCACCAACTGTTAGAGTGTTGCCAGAAATTTTAACTGTTTTTAGTGTCTTGATATGTTTGATATCGATAACTGCTTTTGGGGACTTCATACCGTCCTTTAGCATGTTACAGAGATCTGTTCCTCCTGCGAGGATTACACTATCCTTTTTTTTTGAAAGTAGCTTTATCGCTTCCTTAATAGTCTTGGGGCGGAAGTACTCGTATTCTGATAAGATTTCCATTTCTTCTCCAAACCAAAAGTGCGCGACTCTTTAGAGTCGCGCACAAAGTTTAAGTATCTTAGCCTTCTTCACCTGTTGTCGCGACGATACGACACATTGATGATTCCATTTCAATTCCTCGAAGAACGTAAGCTCCAAGCCAGGCTCTAGTGCTTCCCATTTCGTTGATCTGACCACCGAGGTTTTCAGCATGAACGATTTTCTTTGGGAATAGTTTAAGATGCATTACTTGGTAGTACTCATCCTGAGGAAATAGTTCGTCCCATTTTTTTCCATACGTCTTAACCATTAGAGCTTCGGCCTCATCGAAACTACCAGGATGCCACTGTCGGATGATCGTATTCATTGGGTGGTCAGCAGAACCGCAGTCAACACCAATCCAATTGATTTCCATATCAATACACCACTTGTAAAATTCTGGTGAAGGTCCAGGATGTCTAACAAAGTATCTTACTTCATCTGCTTCTGGCTGATCCCATGCGTATCGATTGTAACCAGTATTGATGATAAGGATGTCACCTTTTTTTACTTCAACACGATCTGTAATCATTTTTGGAGTATAAAGAGAGTAGTCACTACACTCATCAGAGATATCAACAACGACACCTTGACCAACCCATTCCTGAAGTGGAACGTCGCCAATTGAACGACCATTTGAGATGAAGTGAATTTCACCATCCATGTGTGTCCCAACATGATTTGATGTTGTCATAATTTGCCCGTTTGCTCCTTGACCTTGGTGTGCTCCAGCAAGACGCTTAAAATACTGAAGTCCAAGTGGCATATATGATGGCCATGGCGGTGTATGAATAGAGAGTCTTTGAGTAAGATCATACATCTTCGTTTTACTCATAAGATCTAAATACTTTTGTGTTTCCATTAGTTCTCCTTTTAAGTCTTAAGACTTGGGGTGTTTCTATTAAATATTTAAAGTGTTTTTGCTAATCCTACATATGCTTTTTTAAATGGGTCCATTGGAGCATTGAGAACACCAGCACCAACTTGCCCAACTCCAGGATTTTTATGAGCAACACCAGTATTGATAAAAGGAAGAGCATTTTTTTCAATTACTTTTCTTACATCAATTCCAGTAGGTGTACCTCTAAAGTTTAGGTATGGGATTTGGTACATATTATTTTCCGCCATTGTTATTTCGTACATCTGTAAAGTGTAGTTAACGGCATCCTTCGATGTTCCACCAACGAACTGAACAATTGCTGGAGATGCTGCCATCGCAAATCCGCCCAATCCAGCAGTTTCAGTTATTGAACTGTCTCCAATATCTGGATTTGCATCGTCAATGGTGTATCCTGCAAAATAGAGAGCATCTGGAACAAGCGCCTCACCTACAAACCATTCTCCATCTGTACCAGCAAGCTGAATTCCAAAGTCGGTTCCATTTCTTGCCATCGCAACACAAAGACTTGAGCCCTTCGTTCCCCGGGCAGCATCTAGTGAGCATTTCGCAACTGGCATTGATAGATTTAAGAAAAAGTGATCATTTCCGTTAATGAAGTTCAAGACGTCAGCAGCATTTTTCTTACTGTCCTCTGTTTCAACAATTGCAGGAGCAAGAGTTCTATAGAGTAGGGATGTTCCTGCTCTGTTTCTATTGTGAACTTCATCGCCCATATGAAGAGCTTGAGCAATAATGTTTTTTAGATCAATCTTTCCAATTTTTTCTACTGCTCTTTTGAGAGATGGATACATTATTTCTTCCATCCATTTTAGACGTTCAATAACTTCTGGTCCATAAGCTCCATAACGAAGAACCTTTCCAAGACCTTCGTTAAGAGTACAGTAGGCCTTATTTCCATGTTCTTCATTTTCAAGAATCCAAACAGGCATTGAAGCTGAAACAATTCCTGCCATAGGTCCAACTGTTGAGTGTTCGTGACATGGTGAGAACTCAATTTTTCCACTTGCTGCAAGTTCTTCAGCTTCTTCTGGAGTTGATGCTTTACCTTCAAGCATAAGTGCACACATCACACCCCCACGCATTGGGCCGCACATTCTCTCCCACGTAACAGGTGGGCCAGAATGAAGAATCATATTGTCTGCCATCCCAGGGATAACATTTATTGCAATATCTAAACCGATTAGCATTGGTCGCGCTGCAAGTACTTTTGATATTGCGACCTTGTTTGCCTCATCAATTTTATTGGAATTTTTCTTGAGAACTTTAGTTGCTTCAGGGTCAACATCAACAGGTGGTTTCCAGTCAACATGTACGGCCTTAACATTCATATCATCAAGAGTATCCTTGAATGACTGAAGTCCTGTATTTATGACCTTGAGCTCTTTATTAAATAGGTCTTTCATTTTATCTTCCCATCTCTTTTATTAGTTTTAGTCCCATTCGACTCATGTCTGCGTTTGAGTTACACAATATGGCGCCAGCAGCTTTGAGTCCTTTAATTATTTTCGTTCTGTTTTGAGGATCAAGATCTGTTCCTGTAACAGTACAGATAACAGGAAGGTGACGTCCTGCAATCTTTGCGATCCCTTTTGCCTTCACAATATTCGGAACAATCTCTGATAGAGGATCCATATTTGACCCGTAGCCAATAACGATGTCGAGGAGTATCGCTGCTGTTTTCGGATCATTTGCTTCTTCAATGATTCGTTTATTTCTGGTTGAAAAGTCGATCATTGGATGTGGTTTTCCAACTGTGAAGTCATCTTCCCCAAGGTCAACAACAGTGTGTCCCTGACTCTTCCAGATATCATCAAGTAACATTGCGCCTTGAACTGGAGCATTAGAGTAAATTTCACCAAGCTTTGCGGATAGAATCAGTTGAGTTTCACTACAGAAAGTTCCACCACTGTAGAGGGCCCTAAGATATTTTTGTCCCTTGTGGAGCTTCTTTGCTTCTTCAATAGCACAATCACAGTGGCAGCAATTTTTCTCTTCTTTGTTACCAGTGGAGAGGTTTGTAGCATGAAGTGCTGCCTCTTGAAGAGTTTCATACTGAGTGATTCCGTATTGTTTTACCGACTCGGCATCAGCTCCAAGAAAAATCGAGATGACAGGTTTAGCGGCGCCTTTGACAACTCTTCCAATTTTCTTGAGGACTGACTCATGTGGAGGCTTACTTACGAGTACGATAACTTTTGTGTTGTTGTCTTCGAGCAGCGCCTTGATTCCTTCAATCATCATGATCCCGCCAACTTCTTCTTTTACATCACGCCCGCCGGTTCCAATTGCTTGAGAAATTCCGGCCCCATAGTTGTGAATGAGAGATGTTACCTCTTGAAGTCCAGTTCCTGATGCCGCAACTATTCCAATATCTCCGCGAGCTACAACATTTGCAAATGCAAGTGGCGCTCCGTTTATGATCGCAGTTCCACAGTCCGGCCCCATAACTAGGAGTCCTTTTGACTGAGCAAATTTTTTCATCATGACTTCATCTTCAATTGAGATATTGTCTGAAAACAGCATTACATTTATTCCATTTTCAAGCGCCTTCATTGCCTCACCTGTTGCATATTTTCCTGCAACTGATATGAGGGACAGATTTGCATCTGGAAGTTGTTTTAGTGCACCTTCAAAACTTTTGGGCACAAAGTCTTCTGCTCCATCATCGGTTTTTCGAAGGTCAGATAGATAGGTATCAATATTTCCGAGTACCTCATCTGCAACCTGATCACTTTGTGCCTTAACAACGACTAGAAGGTCAGTGTCATTTGAGCTGCCAAAAAGGTCGAGTAAAAATCCCGAAGCATCTAGAATTGCCTTGTTTTCCCCAGTTCCCATCACAACGGAAGAGTCTTCAACACCATCGATGGCATTCATCTTCTTCGCTACGATCATGAGAGAAACTGAATCAAAGTATTCTCCGCCTTTGATTAGTCCTTTGGTAACCATGATTTTCTCCTTTTTAGTCCTAAGAGGATTCCAGTGATTAGATCGGCCCCAGACGAATGTCCGAAGTCAATTAGATCTCTAGTTTTAGACTCGATTTCCTCTCCTATTAGTATGGCCTTTAGGAGTGTCAAAACTTTTTCAGTAAAGTGACTCCTTGATGCAAGCTCTATATAGGTATTAGAGAACGGGTTTCCACCGAGTGCATTGTTCTTAATGACTTGTTTGATGTTTTCTAAATTTATTTGTTCATTTGTTTCTGTAACTGCAATCGCAGCAAGGAGACCTGTTATGAAATCATCTCCACTTGGGGTAAGGCCTGTACCAACACCCTTAATCAGTTTTACTCCAGATTCAAGATTGCCGTTTTTAAATATTTCAGTCTCTCCATTCTTCACTCGCTCAACAAGTGCTCTTTCAAAAGCACCAGTAAATTCTCTCTCTCTTTTTGAATCAAGAAGAAATGCAAAACTTTTTTCAGGTGAGTGATGAATGGCCATATCCCAAGCCGTGTCGATGTTTACACCAAGGTCTATACCTTTGGTTTGCTCATCGAGTTTGGAATTAAATCTAGTTATTGAAAGTGGAATAACGAAATTTCCTCTTTTTGTCACAAACTGAATTTTATCATTTTCAACCAGAATCTCTGAGGAATGCTTTGCTTTTTCGAACAGTTGGTCTTCGATGGTAATCGTTTTGGGCCCACATCCAACTTCGTTCTTTGCCACAGCAAGGAGACCACAGTTTTCCGATTCGGGATAGAAATTCACCACTCTTTCAAATGAAGAATGAGAAAAGTACCTTCCTCTTTCTATTTGGTCCCCCACTGAATTAATCATTACCGGGGATTAATCTTTCTTTATCTTTGCAGTTTCTTTAAGAAGTCCTGTAAGCATCTT
>JAGLCH010000056.1 GCA_023146355.1 Bacteriovoracaceae bacterium
GGATGTCGTGGGCAACCTGGGTGGCAAATTGGTTTCGATTTCTTAATTGAGTATTATTTGATTGGACTGTTTGGTGTCTAAGAAAGTAATACATGAAAAGAAATACAACTCCAAAGTTAACAAACGAGCTAACTAGCGAAACTGCAAAACTACTATTAAAAAATAAGAATGATACTCTTCTGTACCCAATACTATATCCATCATGGCCAATGATAGGTAATAAAACTGTTTTTTCAGACTGACAATAATCCTCAAGATGATTTTCAGTCCCTTGAAATAAAAATAAACTCCCCTTAAGGCAAATACCAAAACTCTGGATTTTACGAGTGTTAATGAGTAGATTCGCAACCCGCTCAATATATTTTCGGTCATTAAGAGGAATTGATTCTGCAATTAATACTTTGGCACTATATAACTGCTCGTCAAGTGACTCTTTCTCCATCATTTGGATTCGTGTTAAAAGAAGCAGTTGAATACACAACGTGAAAATGAAAACCAAAGCAAGAAAAAAATAATGTTTTAGAGTAGTCATAAGTTGAGCTGAAATGTCTCAAGTACATTAGTAGTTCGCTTGCCAGTATGGGCGGTAATGCTCACACGTTTATGATTATAGAGATCTAACCTATGAAGAAATCCCAAGTGTACATAGGGAACATTAGTTAAAAGATCCTTCGATATTTCTCTATAGTGGGAATCAATTTCCTCGCGATGCAATAGCGATTTCCCATAAATAAACTTATCCTCAATTGAACCATCACAAAAAAAGGGACTTGATAATCCACCTTGCTTTCCAATAAAGTGATAAATTCCATCGGGGTCAGAATCGCCAACGCTAACTGCAAGCATTGCAATATCGACCTTTACCTTTTGAGTAAGACCGTCAGTTCTAAGCTGATTCCAACTCATTGTGTTTGAATCAGAAGAAGTTTTAATATTATACTTCGAGAGAATGTCAACCAACCAGTCACCTCCGATTGTTCCTTGAACAACTAAAGGTGATTTTTTTGATTCCACCTGTAAGTATTCAATGAACTCCTTTCCTTTATTCCAAATGTTTCCAAATTCATTATCGTTGAGATGCCCCGGAGATAGCTCCAAAAAGCTTTGTAATGATTTTTTAAATGTCAGACTAAACCTAGAGGGGAGAAGACTTTCCTCAAAGTGCTTACCAATAATATATTGCAATGCTTGTCGAGCTTTCGGTGAATGCAATATCGATTTCTTAGTAACATTTAGAAATAAATTAACATGTGTTTGAGCACTGCCAACAAGACAACGAACTGTTTTACTATCAGAGCACTGCTGTCGATGAATTCCCGAGGCATGCTGAATGACATCAACATATCCAGATTCAATTGCGTGAAGCTGCTCTTCTGTACTTTTCTTTTCTGTTTTCACATATTTTATAACAATAGCAGGTGTACTTCGATTGGGTTGTCGGGGCTCTAGCCTTAAGTTGTCATGATCAATCTCATTTATCCTATACTTTCCCGTTCCTAGATACTCACCATCTTTACCAATTCGATAAATAGCATAGCGACTTCCTGAGAGAAATGAGAGAAAAAGCCTATATGGAGTTTTTAACCTAACAATCAATTGATGATCATTTTTAGCTATTACTCCAGATAAGATACCAGTCCTTGAAAAGTCATCAAACCCCTCAGTAAAAGAAAGAGCATCTTTTAGCCCGCTACTTGCAATGATAGGTGAAAGTGAAAGTCCCTTCTCCCACGACCTTTTTACATCAAATGCGTTGAGTAAAGTGCCATCAGAAAACTTTTTCGTATTATCAATATTGAATGTGTATTCTAATCGATCATCACTAACGGTCCAACTCTTTGCAACTAATGGTGCAACCTCTCCATTAGTTCCTATGGCCGTTAGGGATTCGTATTCTGCCTTTAAAATTTCGTCAGCATAGGCAGTATTTTGCAGTGGTGG
>JAGLCH010000057.1 GCA_023146355.1 Bacteriovoracaceae bacterium
CAAACCCAAAGCCAATCATGCTGATCATCAAATCATAACACTGAATTCCCTAAGCCTACTTCCCACCGCTGAGTCATGAGTCAATAAGAACCAGAGCAAAACCATATAGAAAAAAAGATTCCTGTCGGACTGACGAGCGAATACCAAACAAAACGAGTCAGTTTTTCACTTTTAGAGAATATAAAAAAGGGCGCAACATGGAAAAAATGAATATTATAATTACTATCTTTTTGACACTTATTGGCTTCACTTCGCTTGCAGATGAAATAGACTGCACAAATAGTATAGAATCATCTCCGACAACCGATAACAGTCCAGGAGCCAACCGTGTTGTCGACTGGAAGCAAGTAAGCTCCAAGTAATATGCTATATAAACTGTCACGCAATACAAACTACCTACTGATTTCTCTATGCTTATTTACCCTAGGATGCTCAATGAACAGTAAAGTATTAACCTTTAAAACCCCCTCTAATCCCTACAGCTCGGATCCAATTGATTACGATGCTGAAATTCATCATATCGTTTTTACATCGGTACTTTCAACACTTGTATCGCAATATGAGGCAAATAAATTCACAGGAATAATTGCAGATCATTGGACTACAAGCTCTGACCAATCTCAGTGGACATTTCATATTCGAAAAGATATTGCATTTGAAACAGGTGAGCTGATATCCCCATCAATTATTGTCCAGTCTCTGACTAGAATATTATTCCTCTTGCAACAAAAAGAATCTAAAAGTTCTTTATTATCTCACCTTTTAGGTATATCCCATTTAAACTCACCTACTAGTTCCATTTCTGGACTGACATTCGACAACGAAAAAGTCCACTTTAAGTTTATAAAACCAATGCCTAACTTGCTTCAAACGATATCTTTTGGAATTTACAGCATTGCTCATCCTACTAGCTATGATAGCAAAACAGGTCAATGGCTTAACAAGAAAAAGGTTATATCATCAGGGCCCTATAGGATAAACAAATGGACCTCACAGGATATCACTCTGATTCTCAATAGTGAGTTCACCCTTAAGGTCGGTCATGAAAAGAAGTTTAAGGAAGTAGTCATAAGCTGGAGTAAAACCTTAAAAGAATTTGACCTAACTTTTGACCAAAGCAAGTATTATTCGAAAAGCAACAACCTATACTTTTTAGGCTCCTTCGATGCAAGTATAGGCTATATCCATTGTTTGAGCTGGGATAATCCGAAAAGCCCATTTCATGATATTAATTTTCGCAGGAAGATACGGAAAGACTTTTATACAGAAGCGATAAAGAGCAAAAAAAATTATGTAAAATCCTTCTTCCCTCTATCAATGATGGGCATAAAAGAAGTCGTTACGTCAGAAAGATCTGTTAGTATCCCCTCTTCCTTAAACCTTGTAGCATCTATTCCCATTATTCCTATGACTAGAACTACTTCATTTGAAATCAATCAGCTCGTACAAAAGGCACTTTCACACAGCAAAGTCCAAGTACAAAAAAAAGAGATATCACTAGAAAGTAGAATCAAGCACCTTGAGCCTAGCTATAATCACGATATAGATATTTCTCCAATGAGAACAGCTATACTAATTTCAGATCCCATGGGAGATATAAATTTTATGTTTCGCTCGAAGGAAGGAATTAGACTACCTGACTCTACGGGTGAGATTAATGAACTTCTAGAACAAGGTAAAGTAAATGCTCAGAGGATAAATGAAATTCTTTGGGAGCAAGCTATTATTTGGCCACTAGACCATAATATTACAGGGTACTGGGCTAAACCTCATGTTGATCTTACAATGATTAATATGGCAATGCCTCCAACAAATTTTGCTTGGATTGGAATAAATTGATCTCACTTGCACCGCTAAAATTGCTGCAAAAATATATTTATTTTTTCCAATTCCACAAGTCCAACCCCCCATCAAAAAAGTTCATATTATCTACCTTGTAGGATGAATTTGTTATATAGATCATTCTAGTATGAAACAGTGGGATAATCCTGAAACTTTCAATTATTGATCGATGAATGTTTTTGATTTTTTTTAGATATTGAGTTCGATTGCTCTCTATTTTGGCATCCTTGATCTTTTCTAATATAGATTCATTTTGATATGCAAGATCAATTAGTGGATGCTTCGACAAATAAATAAGCTCAACAATCGGCTCTAAAGCACTAACTCCAGAGTATATATAAAGTAGATCGTAGTCCCTCTCTGAAATGATCTTTCCGTAGTCTTGAACACCAACAACCTCAATATTAAGTTCGATATTATAGTTTTTTAGCTTCTCTCTGATTTTATACGGAACGGGGGAATCCTTCATCCAGTCAAATAGAATCATTTTTAGCGAAATAGGCTTCGTTAATTTTTGTCTCTTCTCCCTACTAATATTTACTTCATCTAGTCGCACTAAGCTATCTTTAGTAAAAAGCTGATCAGTAATCTCAGTCAGTTTTTCATCAAGCTCTAGCTCAGATTTAACCTTCTGAAGAATTTCAGTAAATACGCGAAGAGGTAATTGTTCATGAAAACTTTTAGACCGTCTATTAGGAACTATAAACTCCGTAAGAGCAAATGAGCTTAAAAACTTATTGCCTTTTAGTTTATTAAGCCTAACAGAGCTAGAGTACTCAGAACCTACGAGTACTACATTTTTGTTTTTCAGATAATATTGAATCGAGTTCTCAATATTTGTTATCTCTTTAAAATTGACAATCTGAGGAGATTTCTCAGAAAACAGTGGATGTAACTTATGAGCCTTTAAAAGTATATTCTTAGGATTGAACTCTAATAGCGAGTATGGTCCCGATAGATTTTTCAAATCTTCTTTATCAACACTTTTTGATTGAATATATGAGTTCGGTACTATTCCGTACTCAGGTGATGCTAAATTGAACAAAATCCCATTAACAGAATTATTTAGCTTGATCGTTAATCTATTACCGTTCAGTTCTATATTCTTACTACAGTCACCTCGCTCGCATACTTCTGTGCTTAATTCAGAATGAGCAGTACTTTTTAGTTTTAACACTCTAAGGATACTATTATAAACGTCCTTTCCTTTGACAATATTTCCACTATGAAACCGATACTGTTCACTTAAAGAAAATATTAATTCCTTCTTATTTTCTGATACAAACCAGGACTTTGCAATTGCTGGTCTATAATTTGAGCGACTATCTACTCGAATTAAAGGCTCCACAATATTATTATTAATAAAATAGGCCCACAAACTAGTTGAGCTTGAAATATCCCACTTTTTCTCATGGTGAATATGAGGAAAAATAAATGTTAAATCAGCAGTAGATTTTTTAGCAAAAGCATCGATCATAGGAAGCAAACTCAACGAAAAGATTAATACAGAAGAAAGACGCAAACTATTTCCTAAATGCAAATTGTTAGCGGCCCTGGAGAATCAGTTTCTCCAACTTCAATCTCCTTGAATTTAGGACTTATTTTAAGCTTATTTTCTATTTTTTTCAGAGGAGACTTGAGTGAGTCCTTTGAATCTGCGGCAAGAAATAGTTTCACATTCTTAGTGACTAAGCGGTTATCACCCGAGGCTAAAGCAATGAAGGGCAAAAGAAATATTAACAAAACGATTCTTAAAATATTCATAAACTTAGCCTCCGGTTACTTCCAGAAAGAATACCCAGTAGGCACGTCCTCCAAAAGTATCTAGTTTCAATGTTTCTTTATGAATCATTATTAACGAATTATAAATACGATACAACAGGAAAATGTAATTATGTATCTTTTACACCTTTGCGGAAACTTATTAGCAATTGCATTTTTTCCTATATAAGTTTTTTCTAAATTTCGTCCTCTATAAAGTTCTTCTACCTTCCGTTTTAGTAATATTTCAATCTGAGATTTCAATTTGATGGCGTCCTTGCACAGATCGTACGCAAAGACAGAAAATCCTCATGATTATGGTTGAGGATTTTCTAGAAGCATCGCTTTGTAGTCTAATGCTTGAATCAACTTTTTGGGTAATTATAGCTGTCGCCGGTGGGTACTTTATATTGTCGCTTACCAACTACAGTTCAGATGTATTTATTACATGTTAATAATTTAACAGAATTCTCACCTATTGATTAAGTTCTTGAAACGAGGAGAAAAGCCGCTTATCGTGTAATCAAAATGATGGCTTGCCTCAGCAAAAGGAGTGGCCATTATTTTCAGGTAGTTCGTCGTGACCCCATATCCACCCAAGTCACCTGGCACCCTACACATAACAACAGCGTGTGACACTAAAAT
>JAGLCH010000058.1 GCA_023146355.1 Bacteriovoracaceae bacterium
CAGTTGATTCAAAAAGAAAAAAAGAAGCTAACCAAGTAGCTCCCTGCTCTTTTCATAGACACAATCTACGCTGATTCCCTCCATGCATACCTTGGCATTGCAAGTTTCAAGTCCACAAAAGTGTGCATCTTTAGTTCTGCAATCTAGTCCATCAATGAAAAAATACGGATGCTTTCCCTGATCATATGGGTGCCATTCTAAAGGCTGCTCAGGCCCAAAAAAGCTTATAGAGGGGACTCCAAGTGCAATAGAGATATGCTTCAAACCGGTATCATTTCCGATGTACAGCCGGGATGCACCTAGCTCAGCTGGAAGCTCATTTAAAGGAGCTACTACAAAATGTGTTCCCTGCGGAAGACCTAATTCCTCGAGTTCTTTGCGAATGCTCTGATCTTTTAGAGAAGAGGAAAGTGGGATAATTATTTCACAGGAGAAGTCTGCAACTAAATGGTGTGCAAGTTTAACAAAATTTTCAAGGGGCCACATTTTAGTCTCCCTCGTGGCGACAACACCTAAAGTTACTCGATTAGAAGAATTACCGGTCCACTTCATCTGTGGGATATAATTTAGATAATTTGGCCGTGCTGGCCTCTTTGGCAGAAGTAAACAAAGTGCCGACCAAAGTCCATCAAGGTCTCTTTGAATATTTGGCTTCTTTACTCCTTGCTCAAAAACGATCGTTTCGTCTGTATAATTATGATTGTGGTAGAAATAGCGAAACCCCATCACTTTTTTTGCAGCTGCAAAAAACTTACCGCTCCGTCCACTTTGATTCATTTCATACACGAGGTCGAACTGCTCTCTCCACATGAACAGAAGCATCTTCCACCAGTCAAACAATCCTCGAAATGATAGAGGAATAATACAATCAGCAGAAGTTGAAGTTTCATTGAATAGTGGAAGCACCCACTTTGGAACACCGTAAAAGATTTGAGCATTAGGATACTGCTGTTTGAGAAACTGCACTGCTCCAAGACCGATAACGGCATCACCCATCGCTCTATTTTTAACAATTAAAATCTTTTTAATCATTATACTATCCCTTTTAATAGTGAAGTAACTTCGGTCTGAAGTCTAGCAGCGCTAACGTCTTCGGGAGCTATCGGAGAACCCACGACCAGTGTAATCTTTGACCATACACGAGAGAATGGTTTACTCATGGCCCTACCGTGCTTACGACTAAAAAAGCTTCCCCACATTCCGTTGATTGCAATGGGAACCACGGGGACAGGTGTAGCTTTAACTATACGTTCAATTCCACGTTTAAACTCAGTAGTTTCTCCATCATAGGTAATTTCTCCTTCCGGAAAGATACAAACAAGTTCACCATTTTTAAGGGCGATATCTATTTGCTTAAATGAGTTTAAAAAATCTTTGCGATCTTCACCAGGAGTAGATATTGAGATAACACCACCACGCTTAAACACTCCCTTCATAAGTGGAATCTTAAAAAAACTTTTATGCATTACAAAACGCATTGAGCGAGGCGAAGTCCCCATAATTAGAATCCAGTCAATGAAGCTCACATGATTTGCCACCAAAAGGCATCCACCGTCATTGGGAATATTATTCAATCCTCTAAACTTTGAGCGATAGACAAAACGAATTAAAAACCATGAAACAAACGAGAAAAAGAATTCAGGAATAGAAAAGAAAATAGCAAGCACAACAAAAACATTACTGATCCCAACGATTAAAAAAACCTCTGAGACAGAATAGTTAAAAGAAAAAAGTACCATCAAAACAACAGATGAAGTCACCATAAAAAGTGCATTCCAAATATTATTTGAAGCGATGACTTGGGCACGCTCATTTTTATCTGACCTGATTTGCAATAAGGTGTACAGGGGAACAATAAATACTCCGCCAAATAGTGCCAACATAAAGAAGTCAGCTAGAATGCGTATACCGATGGCATGGGCCAAAACTTCTCTTATATCTACCCTGCTGACCTCATGAAAAATAAAAGGCTTCCCCACTAAAAAGAGATCTACACAAAAGATAGTCATACCTATGGCGCCAATTGGAATTACCCCCAGCTCCAATCTTCCCTTACTCACCTTTTCACAAATAATAGAACCGACACCAATCCCCACTGAAAAGAGTACAAGTAAAAGAGTGACTACTTCGACTTTTCCATTAAGGTATTCTTTCCCATACTGGGGAATTACTGTGAGAAAGATTGCCCCAATAACCCAAAACCAACTAATCGCAACAATCGAATAAAAAACACTCCTGTTCTTTGCAGATCTTTTTAAAACCTGAAAAGTTGAAGAAAATAGATTGAAGTTAATTTTTGCTTTGGGAGCAATGGGAGGTTGTTCTGGAATAAATAAAGAACTGAAAATTCCAATTATTGCAAACCCGATTACACATAAGCTGGTATAGATGGGTCCATTCTCCCCTGCATTGATTGCAAAAGCTCCAATCACGGTTCCAAATGGGATAGCAATAAATGTGCCCATCTCAATATAGGCATTTCCCTTTAGAAGTTCTTTCGGCCTCAGAAGTTCTGGTAAAATACTGTACTTTACTGGACCAAAAAAACTAGACTGCATTCCCATGAAAAAGAGAGTAATAAGCAGTAATGGAACGCTATCGAGTATAAATCCGGCAGCTCCAAACAACATGGCAAAGAGCTCCCATACCTTCACCCATACAGCAATTTTAGACTTAGAATATTTGTCTGCCAGTTGTCCTGCTGTTGCAGAGAAGAGAAAAAATGGAAGAATGAATAGCCCTGCAGCAAGAGAAACCATAACTTTTGAGTTGAGAACCCCTAAGCTGTATGACTTGTAAATAATGAGTATAACCAAGGCATTCTTAAAGACATTATCATTAAACGCGCCAAAAAACTGAGTCAAGAAAAGAGGTAAGAATCTCTTTGATAGCAAAACATCTCTCATAACTAATCCTTAAAAAACAAATGGAAGCGACTTAAAGTCACTCTCCTTGAAATGAAATTGGTAGCAAAAATAATTTAAAATTTGCTTTAAGGTTTGGCCATCAAGAAAGCAAAGTTCTGCATAGTTTTTATATTTAAGAGCTGGAATTACTTCAAAAAAGCGAAAAAGAGGGCCAATCTCCCCAGTAGGAATATTCGCGGGAAGTTTATTTTCAATTGAGTAACAAGAATAACAAGAAAACCCACCAAGATCTGCAGATAAAACAGGCCCCTGTTCAGCAATAAGCTGACCACCACAAACAGAGCAGCCACCAACAGCAGGAAAGATCCCCTGCTCTAACATATTTTTCCCAATAAATGCGCCAAGGTGCTGATGAGATTTAAAATCTCCTTTTTTTAGAGACGCCTCAATATGATAAATACCATTACTCAATACACGAAAAATCCCTTCTGATTCCTGATCAAAACCAGCATTATCATCGTGAAGGTTTTCTTCTAGCGATATCTTAAGAATAACCTCTAAAAAAAGACACATGAGATAGAAAGCGCGGTGATCATTGCGTAATTTATTATGGACCCATATTGGGTTCCATTCTTTTGCAATTTGCATATCAGAATTAGAATTACTTCTTTTGAGTTCGAGTGCGAGCATATGTCCAAGCTCTAAAACGGAAGATTTCTTTTTTGAACCGCCACCTCTGCCACCATAGAACAGGACTGAAATCCGCTTACCGCTTCGAAGAAGCAACTTACATATTAGATCCCTATCTCGGTAGGGAACCTTGGTGATAATAATACCTTCGACCTTAGTTTTCATAGCTTTCCATTATAGATCAAAGTAATGACGGATGGCCAAATATGCTCCGCGAATTCCCGTCGAAATCAGAGAGCTTCCCCTGCGATACCTTCCACCTAAATAACTGTCGAGAGTGTAAACAGAGAATGACTCTCCTCGTCGCCCCCCTCGCCCTACCATCTGTATCCAAAAATCTAGATTTTTGGTTGGGTAATCAATAAATACTTCAGAAATGGGGGGAAGGTTAACTCCATGGCTTATCGCAGTTGTAGCGATGATGATTTGGGGGGGATTATCCATATCAAGCTCTTCTATGAAATCAATAACAACGCCACCTTTACAACCTAGGGCGCGAGCTCCACGCTTTGAAAAATATTCGACCCAGTAATCAACTTGGTGCCTAAGTCTTACAAAAAACAGTGTTGTATTACCCTCTTTATTTAGCACACAGTGAATGAGACTCAGTCTCAAAAAAAGTCTCCCCTTTAGCTGAGCATGATAATAATTGATCTTGTGAGGATGATTTTTAAGAGTTTGATTTCCAAGATTGATTACAACCTGTTCTTGCTCAATCTGGAGAGAATCACTTTTCCACTGCTCTAAAATACTCTCCCCCATCGTGGCAGACAGGGCGAGAACACGATTGGAGCTATTGATGAGTCCTGTACAAGCTTCCCACATAGCAGGCCTAAAAGTATGTCCCCAATAATAGTAGAGATGAAATTCATCCATCACAACTAATATGTCTTTCTGTTCTTCAATAATATCTAGCAGATTTCGATCCACAAGTTCAGGAGTTGCCACCAAAACACCAAATTCACTTTGCTGGTATGCCTGAAGTAGCTTGTTTCGCTCACATTTTGGCCTAAGCACAAATGCCTTTTTCCCCACGGCAGACGAAAACTCCTCTGCTAGCGCCCTTAAGGGTGAGATAAACACGATTTTCTTGATCTCTGACTCAAATAACTCGAGCAACATTCGAGTTTTCCCCCAGCCCGGAGGAGCGATCAGGGTAGTAAAGAGATTATCAATTTGAAGTAAGTTGCCTAATTCTTCCATACTTGCAGCAATGCAAGACTAATGAGGAATCTCTGAAGTTAAGTAGCTGTATAGAGGGGCTTTATAGTTAGATCGGGAAAAAAATATTCACCAACTACAAATTTATTTGTAAGATGATTAAAATAAAACAATCAAATGAGGTAAATATGAGAGAAAAGATTGAAGAACTACTAGAGAAAGAGATCCGCCCCGCACTAGCATCACATGGTGGTGGAGTTGAGCTAGTCGATGTCGACAATAACAAAGTATATGTTCGCCTCCAAGGTGGATGTAAAGGTTGTGC
>JAGLCH010000059.1 GCA_023146355.1 Bacteriovoracaceae bacterium
CCCTTCTAAAATCTTTGCAATCGTTAAGCGCTCAGCACCTAACATGAGCGACCACAATACTCATTTTCTTAATCGTCAATTAACCTATCCAAAGGGAAGTGTTATTGTAAGTAGCATCAAACTGAAAAGATCAAAATATAAATTGATTGCCCCTATAAAATATAGAAAGCTTTACCCGAAAAATTTCTGGAAATTAGTTAGAAATCAGAGCTGCTCAACCAAGTAGGTATCGTTAGAACAAATAGTTTGCAATAGCTCAACACTATCATCTAAGTAATCAATTCTTAAATTAATCACACCTTGACGCTCGCCTAGGAAAATAATCTTCTTGGTGAGTTCTGATATTTCACCAGCAATCGCACCACTCTTTTCGATAAAACGCTCTGTAATGTTCATTCCACCAAACGCTGTAGTTCCACTAAATTTCACACTAAGAGGACGCTTTGAAAGGTTTAGCTGAATAACACAAACGTCCTTTAGTGAATTCAAATTGTATAGACTAAGAATTTCAGAAATAAGATTGTCACTTGGAACTTCAATTTTATTTTTCTCTGCAGTACCTACAAAGATGCTTCCCTCAATGTGTTTTAATTCAATATAATTTCTAAAGCCCTGTGGTCTCGCAGGAGTTGCGAGAGAAAAGACACCGGGAACCAATTCTTTAGCTGAGTGCATGGTATTAAAATATACAACTTCTTTCTCATTTAAAGTGAGTGGGATAACTGACGAGCCAAATGGCCGTTTCTCAACGAGGCTAATTCTTCTCTGCTTAGGCTTGATAATCTTATTCGCATCAAAATACAGCTCTCCATCTGAAATATGGACAACCTTTTCTGCTCTTCTTTTTCCATCCAGCAGATAGCTGATCATCGAGTTCCCTGGTTCAATTCCAACATAGAGAACAAAGCTATAGTCTGCATTGAAATCAACAAGCTTAAAGTCACCATCAAAATAAAGTTTCGTTTCATATGCAGCATCCAGCTCAATATCGACAACACTATCATCGAGCTCAACAAGGAGGTGGCCACCTAGGCCTTTAAGCTTATGCTTATCTAGGAATGAGTTGTACGAACTTTTTTCTATAAAAGGGATATTGATCTCTGCGACTTTATTATTTTTTTGAATATTCAACTCAACTACAGTACGCATATGCCCACTCTTTATAAGTGTGCCTCTGATAACTCCTGATTTGCTACTGAGCAGCTCCTCAACAATAATCTCCCCCTCTACATCATCTATGGCCAGACCATGATCATATTCTGGGATGAACTGAAAGTTGACAACATCATCTGTGAACCCAACTCCGAAGTTAGCGCCCACTCCTTGAATAGCAATCTGACTCTTGCGACTAGTCAAAGGAACGATATTGGTACCGAGAACTTGACTACTCAAACTCGGTACATTTGATTTCTTCTTTAAAGCTTCTTTTAAAAATACTCGCTTGTCAGAAGGAGATCCTTTCTTGGTGCCCAAACTCGTAGAATTGTACTTAGTTGTGACAACTGAATGAGAGGTATCTTTCGCATGGGAGATCGCAGCTCTGACTGTAGCTGATACTACGCTTGCTTTCTTTTCTTCTTTAAATGATTGCCATTTTGTTGCTTGATCAGCAGCTACTGCGGCAGCTGAGTAGTCACTTTTGATCGGGACTTCTTTTTTTGTATCAATAGCGAGATCGCTATCAATTTTGAATTCACGATATTTTTTCTTGTTGGATGAAAATAAAACTTTAACTTCGTCAGACTCTTTCATTTTAGGAACTGTGGCCGGCATAGCGACAAGTGCCTTTTTCGCAATGTCTTCAAGCAGCTGAAGTTTTTTATATTCTGCCATTAAATTTTTACTATTAAAGAGAGAACTCATCGATTGGTAAACTGGAGTCTCAATTTTAAAGCCGTTGTGTACCACAATATCACGATTATTAATCACACCGTCTTCAGCGGTGACAACTCCCATATAATGAAGTGGTTGATCGTTATTAATGACCCTTGTTACTACTGTTGCTTCAACTGAAAATTGTTTCTTTGCTATTTGAACGGTATGTACTGGGAGTGTTCTTAGGCCTCTCTTCGTACTCTTCTTTATGGCCGTCTTACTTGAGACGAAAACCTCTGGAATATTAATGGAAAAGTCATGTAAAGATGTTTCAACTTCATTAAAAGGATTAGAAATTTTAACGTACGACTGCGTAGACTGATAAAAGCTGGTAGTTTGAACTCCAACCACTGCCATCAGTGCTATAAAAGTTAATGTCAATACGTACTTAATTGCTTCCAAATCTATAATACCTCTAGCTTCATGATCTCTCTAATCTCTTCTGCAAACAACTGGGCAATCTTTGTGTTCCCACAATGGTGCCTACTCAGGCCGAGTATTCAATTGATGCAACAAAAAAACTGACTACTCATGGGGCCACCAAAAACAGAAATGCCCCCAAGGTGGTCCTATGGGGGCATTTTTTGATCTTTATAATAAACTTCTACTTTTTAGATGCGATCTCGATTCTAACTTCTGCACGCTGAATCTTTCGAGTGTACTTCACTCGGTCCTCATCACTCAAGTCCTTACTATTACTTAACTTATCTGTTGCAAAAACTAAAGCTTTCTTTGCTCTATCCACATTAATCTCTGCCATTGGTTCACTGACATTTGCAATGATGTTTATTTTATTATCGAGAAGCTTACAAATACCAGAAGTAACAGTAAAAAGCTGTTCCTCACCACCATTGCGAACAATTAGTGTTCCGGTTCCCAGCTTTTCAATAATATGAGTGTGACCGTGTAATACTTCAATTTGCCCACGGTCTACGGGAATAATCAGAGACTCTGCCGGAAGTTCCTTTGCTATAACTTTCGATGGAGTAAGAATATTAACGCTAAAAAAGCTCATCGCTACCTCTTCAATTAGTCTTTAAGTGTCTCTGCTTTTGCGAATACATCTTCAAGTCCACCAACCATATAGAAAGCTTGCTCTGGAAGGTGGTCAACTTCACCTGCGAGAATGGCCTTAAATGATTTAATGGTATCTTCGATTTCTACAAATTTCCCAGGGAAACCTGTGAATTGCTCAGCAACATGAAATGGCTGCGATAGAAACTTCTGAATTCTTCTGGCGCGTCCAACAATTAGCTTATCTTCTTCAGAGAGTTCATCCATACCTAAAATAGCAATGATGTCTTGTAGTTCTTTATATCTTTGAAGTACTTCCTGAACAGAACGAGCAATATTGTAGTGTTCCTCTCCTACAATCTCTGGAGCAAGAACAGTCGACGATGATGTCAGTGGATCAACTGCTGGGTAAATACCAAGCTCTGAAATCGCACGAGATAGTTCAGTTGTTGCGTCCAAGTGGGCAAATGTCGTGGCAGGAGCTGGATCAGTATAATCATCAGCAGGAACATAAACTGCTTGAATAGATGTAATTGATCCATCTTTTGTAGAAGTAATACGCTCTTGCATTGCACCCATTTCAGTACCAAGAGTTGGCTGATAACCAACTGCTGAAGGGATTCGTCCTAGAAGTGCAGATACTTCAGATCCAGCTTGAGTAAAGCGGAAGATATTATCAACAAAGAAAAGAACATCTTGCTTATCTTCATCACGAAAATACTCAGCAACAGAAAGACCTGTAAGAGCAACACGCGCTCTGGCCCCTGGTGGCTCATTCATCTGCCCATATACCAGCGCTGTTTTATCAATAACCCCTGACTCTTTCATTTCATAGTAAAGGTCATTTCCTTCACGCGTTCTTTCTCCAACGCCAGCAAATACAGAAAATCCACCGTGGTGAGTAGCAATATTGTTAATTAGCTCCATAATAATTACGGTCTTACCAACACCAGCACCACCAAATAGACCGATCTTTCCACCTTTTAGGTATGGAGCAAGTAGGTCAATAACCTTTATTCCGGTATAGAATGGTTCTCTTTTAGTTGATTGCGCTTCAAACTTTGGTGGTTCTCTGTGAATACTATAGGTCTTAGCTGAATTAACAGGACCTTTTTCATCAACAGGTTTTCCAACAACATTAAGGATACGTCCCAATGTTTCTTTTCCAACAGGAACCTGAATTGGTGCGCCTGTATCTGTAGCAGTTACCCCACGGGCCAAACCGTCAGAAGAGTCCATTGCGATACAACGAACCATGTTGTCACCTAGGTGCTGAGAAACCTCAACAGTAAGGTTACCCTCTTCGTCATTAATCATTTTGTTTGTTACAATAAGTGCGTTGTAAATTGCAGGAAGATTTCCATCAGGAAATTCCACGTCAACAACAGGCCCCATAACTTGTCTGATAATACCTTGATTGGCCATCATATACTCCTAACCGTTTAGTGACTCAGCACCTGAAACAACTTCGATCAACTCAGTTGTAATAGCTGCTTGTCTCAACTTATTCATTTTTAATGTTAATGTTTTGATTGCATCCTTACAGTTACTCACAGCACTATCCATCGCTGCCATACGAGAGCCATGCTCTGCTGCGACAGCATCTAGAATACAAGTATAAATTGTATTCACATATGTCTCAGGAATGAGCGTATCCAAAATAACTTCTGGAGATGGATCATACTTGAAATCAAATGGATAAAGATGTTGCAGCTTTTCCTTCTCGCTCTCATCAAGAGTCATAGGGAGGAGCTGCTTAACTGTTGGAATAAAAGAAATCGCTGACTTGAAAATATTGTAAGCAATAAGAACCTTTCCAACTTCGCCCTCTTCGTATTTTGAAGCGAGCTCAGCTGCAATTTTTTTTATGTCGTCAAATGTTGGTTCATTACCTTCAAGTTCAAAAGTCTCACCTGAAATTTTATCTTTCAGGGTATCTCTTACTTTTTTCCCAATGAAGAAAATATCTAGGTCTAGTCCGCACTCATCTACAAACGCAGACACCTTTCGTGCAAGTTGAGTATTGTAACCCCCACACAGCCCTTTATTTGCAGAGACAATAAGCAAAATAGCTTTTTTACTATCTTTCGCTTCTAGGTAACTGTGCTCGTACTTTTGTACCAGCGCAGAAACCACTTTGATTGTCTCTTCAAGTTCATTGGCATATGGTCTTGCATTATTGATGGCGTTTTGTGCACGGCCTAGCTTCGCCGCCGATACAAGTTTCATAGCACTTGTAATCTTAAACGTTCCCTTCGTACTTTTGATTTTCTTTTTTAAATCTTTTATATTCGCCATGACTAAACCTTAGTACTTTCTTGACTTGGTAAATTCTTTAATTGCTGCTGTAAGGCTTTCAGAGGTTTCGTCATTAAGAGCATTTGTTTTTTCAAGCTCAGAAACAATATCCTTCTTCTCGCGTCGAAGGAATTCAAGTAGGTCTGTTTCTGCTACGCGAATCTGATCGACAGGAATAGAGTCAAGAAGACCTTTAACGGCAGCAAAAAGAACCATCACCTGGTCGATGACTTCAACAGGCTCGTATTGTCCCTGCTTAAGTAGCTCAACAAGTCTCTCTCCACGAGAAATTTGCTTTTGAGTAGCATCGTCAAGGTCAGATCCAAAAGCAGCAAATGCTTGTAGCTCTCTAAACTGTGCAAGATCAAGTCTTAAAGAGCCAGCAACTTTTTTCATCGCTTTTACTTGTGCAGAACCACCAACACGAGATACTGAAATACCAACATTTACCGCGGGACGGATACCCGCGTTGAAGAGGTCACCTTCAAGAAAGATTTGACCATCTGTAATAGAAATTACATTTGTAGGAATATAAGCAGAAACGTCACCTTCTTGAGTCTCAATAATTGGAAGTGCTGTCAGTGAGCCGGCCCCTTCTTTATCAGACATTTTCGCCGCACGCTCAAGTAGTCTTGAGTGGAGATAAAAAACGTCTCCAGGAAATGCTTCACGTCCTGGTGGGCGACGAAGAAGTAGCGATAACTGACGATATGCTTGTGCTTGCTTTGTTAAGTCATCATAAACGACAAGTGCATGCTTCCCACTATCTCTATAATATTCACCCATTGTACAGCCTGTATATGGCGCAATGTACTGAAGAGGAGCTGAGTGTGAAGCTGTTGCAGATACGATAATGGTATATTCTAGAGCACCAGCTTCTCTAAGCTTTTGGTGAACTTGTCGAACTGTAGATTGCTTCTGTCCAATAGCAACATATATACAAACTACATCTTTACCTTTTTGATTTATAATTGTGTCAATGGCAACTGCAGTTTTTCCAGTCTTACGGTCACCAATGATAAGCTCACGCTGGCCACGCCCAATAGGGATCATGGAGTCGATCGCCTTGATTCCTGTTTGGAGGGGCTCATGAACTGACTTTCTCGCAATAATACCCGGTGCCTTGATTTCAACATTTCTGCGCTCGTCTGTTCCGAGATCTCCCTGTCCATCAATAGGCTCGCCAATCGCATTTACAACACGACCGAGTAGAGCATCACCAACAGGAACTTCAACAATTGACTCTGTTCGCTTAACTGTTGATCCCTCTTTAATTTGAGGATCATCTCCAAGGATTGCGATTCCTACGTTATTAGTTTCAAGGTTAAGAACCATTCCTTTTGTTCCCGATTCGAACTCAACAAGTTCTCCGGCCATAACATTTTTGAGGCCGAATACGCGGGCAACACCGTCACCAACTGTAAGAACTGTTCCGACTTCATCTACTTGAAGTCTCGTCTCAAAACTAGAGATCCTTTCCTTAATAATACTGGTAATTTCTTCTGGTCTGATTGACATCTCTTTACCTCTTCGCAGTTATAATTGTTTCTTTTAATTTAGTTAGTTGATTATCGACTGAAGCATCAAGCTGCAAGTCACCTACAGTGACGCGAAATCCTGCCGATATATTTTTATTTTGCTCATACTCTAATTTAGTTTGCGTTCCAAGTTTTCCTTCAAGGTGTGCAACGAGCTTTGATTTCACATCCTCAGAAACTTCTGTCTCACTTCCCTCAATTACTCCACGCAAAAATCCTTTTTTATGATCATCAATCACAATCACTTCTTTAAAGATCATTGGAAATATTCCAATTCTCTTTTCATCCATTAGATATTCTACAAAGTGCTTTAGGAGAGGAGAAAGATTTAACCTTTCAATAACTTCACAAACAACATTCTTTTTTTCTTCAATTGTAAAAACATCTAAAAACATAAGTGTTTCTAAATCATTTGATTGTCGAATCATGTCATTGAATATGACTAGTTCATCTGCAATATCAAGTTTCTGTTCGTCGGCCAATTCGATTAACGACTTAGCGTATGCTTTGGCTATTTTTTGCTCATTCATCTTATTGTAGTCCTGCTAATAG
This sequence comes from Bacteriovoracaceae bacterium, assembly GCA_023146355.1. Taxonomy (GTDB): domain Bacteria; phylum Bdellovibrionota; class Bacteriovoracia; order Bacteriovoracales; family Bacteriovoracaceae; genus JAGLCH01. Next base: position 7,278 of record JAGLCH010000059.1, read on the forward strand.
TTTTCCTGTTACGTCGCTTCGAAGCTTTGCATTATCAGCGATCGTTTCTTTTGTTTTTGCAATAATTTGATCAACGACTTCTGTATTTAACTCCTGAGTTAATTGCAGTTTTTCGTAATCTATTTTTAAAACATTATCACTTTTCATTCTTCCAATTTGATTTTTGGTTTCTTCGTTTGATTTCACATTAAACTCTGACAATTCATCCTTAAGCTCATTAACAAGGCCCTCTTTTACGGAGTTAAATGAATTCATTTTTGACTGAACATCTTCAATTCTTGCTGCAGCATCATTTGAGTCTTTTTCAGCTTGAACATATGTTTCTTCAACTGCTTCAGCATTTCTTGTAAATGATCGACTTAGGGGTTTCCACATTTTCCAGCCAAGGAACCCAAAGAGAAGACAAAAGTTGAACGCTGGCCATAGTACATCAATTACTGAAGGCCCATGCTCTGCTCCACCGGATCCAGCTGCAAGTGCAGCGGCCGGAACAAATAGTAAAAACCATTTTGTGTTTTTCATTTTATCCTCGTGATTAGCTTAATTTTTGAATCAGTTCATTTGATAGGTCAGAAGTTTGTCCCATTAACTCACCACGTTTACTATCAAGCTCTTTCATATACTCAGAACGTGCACCCTCATATTCAGTGTTAAGTTCTTCCTCTATCTTTTTTATTTTTGCTTGCTCGGCCAGAGCTACGTCATGCTTTTCTTTATGGAATCCTTTTTGGGCCTCATTGCGAGCAACGTCGAGTTTTTCGGCATACTCTTCATCTATTTTTTCCGCACGTTCAATGGTCTCTTCAGCTTTCTTTTTAAGTACGGTTGTTTTCTCTTCTCTGTTTTCTAGTACGTACTGAAGCTTCTTCCACAACAGTGGAGCAGTGATAAAGTAAATTACACAGAAAATTAAAAATTGAATAAAGACGGTACTATCCATCCCTAGTTGTTGAAGTATTTTGACAACTTCCATTTTGCCACATCCTTTATAATAAATGTTCGAGTATAAAAAATAAACTGTTTCGGGATTACCGTCAAGACAACAAATCTTTATAATTTCAATGGTATAGTAGAGATAATTGATCGGTTACTATAATAGGGGCTTAAAAAACGAAAGGTGCCCCATCAGGGGCACCTTTTTGTATTCTTCTTTTAAATTTTATTTTTTATACTAATTATTATCCATCATCTTAGTTGTACCATGGAAAATAACTCCCTCTTCCACGATAAGACTTGGCGTGGTAATGATCCCCTCAAAACGTGCTGGGCGGATAATTTCTACCCTTGAGCTGGCCTTGATGTTTCCCTTTACTACTCCAGAAATTAAGATAACATTCGCACTAATGTCTGCATTAATAACCGCACCTTCAGAAACGATTACAGTATCATTTGAAAAAATACTCCCATTAACGGTTCCTGCAATTCTTGCAACACCGTTAAAGGAAAGGTTCCCTTCAAATTTACAGCCTTCTTCAATGATGGCGGAGATTTCACCCTTCTTAGGTCCCATAGATTCCTTGTATTATTTTTTCAGTAAAAATTCGTAGATGTCGTTAAACTCTGCTTCGTTATTGTACTTCAAAATAATTTCACCTGCACCATTCTTTTTCGCTTTGATGCCAAAGTGAAATCCCGTGCGTTTTTCAAGCTGTCCCTTAAACTGATCAATCTTGTCGCCAAAGAAACTACTATCAGCTTCTTTACTAACTGTTCTCTTTGACTTTATTTGCTTTTCTAGTTCGCGAACTGAAAGTTTTTTTGACACTGCCAGCGCAGCAAATCTAGAGCATTTTTCTTTTTCTTTAACTGCAACGAGAACCTTAGCATGACCAAAAGAAAGCTCATCGCGTACCATCAGCTCTTGTACGTCACGAGGAAGATTTAAAATCCTTAAGAAGTTAGCTATAGTTGATCTTTCTTTACCTATTTTTTTTGCTATTTCTTCTTGTGATAATTTAAAATCTTTCATTAAATCATAGTAGGCCATGGCCTCTTCAATACAGTTAAGATCGGATCTCTGAACATTTTCAATTATTGCCCAAACCTTAACATCTCTCTCAGTAACTCTTTCTTTTATAATTACAGGAACTTTGTCAAAGCCAGCGAGCTTAGATGCTCTAAAGCGTCTTTCTCCTGCAATGATTTCAAACTTGTTATCTAGCTTCCGGACAACTATCGGATTAATAATTCCATTCTCTTTAATGGAGTCTGCGAGTTCGCTGAGCTCTTTCTCGTCAAACTTTTTCCTTGGCTGATTCTTATTACGGACAACAGTAGAAACATCAATCATTTCTGGTCCAGGAACACCAATAGCTGGAGCTGATACTTCTCTGTTTGCTGCTTTTTTTTCTTCTCCACTACTTGGAAGTAAAGCCCCAAGACCTCTTCCTAACGCTGCTCGTTGTGCCATATTTCACCCTCTAATTAATTATTTATTAAACCTGTCCTAAATTCCTATTCCGTTAGTTACAAGGCAGGGTGGTTTTCCACTGTAGCCGTCACTGGCACTACTCTTTCCTTCATAATAATCTCTTTGGCCAGAGCAAAATATGCTACTGATCCTTTTGATTCAATATCATAAAGAATAACCGGCTTGCCATAACTTGGACTTTCAGCAATCTTAGATTCTCTTGGAATTGAGGCCTCAAATACTTTATCGCCGAAGTGATTTTTCACCTCAGTGGCCACTTGCTTGTGTAAATTCAGGCGCTTATCATATAAAGTAAGTAAAATTCCCTCTAATTCCAATTCTTGATTTGAAGATTCTTGAATCAGTCCAACTGTATTCATCAGTTGGGTAAGGCCCTCTAATGAGTAATACTCTGTTTGCATTGGAACAACAATACTGTGCGCTGCACAAAGAGCATTTATACTTAGATAACCGAGAGATGGTGGGCAATCAATGATGATATAGTCATATCGATCAGAAACAGCTTTGAGGGCCTTTTTCAACCTGATTGTATTGTTAGCAGGATTCATTGCTAATTCAACTTCTGCCCCAGCAAGATTACTGTCTGCTGGGCAAACATCAAGATATGGTAGATCGGCAACATTATATATTGCCTCTTCAATTGGAATTAGTCCGACTAAAGCTTGGTAAACACTTTTATCAGTGTAGACAGATCGATCCATCATTCCTACACCTGAACTAGCGTTACCTTGTGGGTCTAAATCAACTAATAGGGTCTTTTTCTCTGCTGCAGATAAGCAAGCTGCCAGATTAATGGATGATGTAGTTTTACCTACTCCACCTTTCTGGTTAGCAAATGCGATTATTTTTGCCATTTAAATCGTCCTCCGACTGTTGGATTTATCCTCTTTTAAATAAACTTAGAAAGTTTGACAAGTTTTTTATTGTTTATTGTTCCATGTGGAACTTTTTTGTTCCGAAATCCTAAAATTGTTCTTCCATCTGTATATTTTAGATCGAAGTCATTCACATCGAAAAGCTCCCATTCTGGTCCTATAGGACCAAGGTCTTCGAGTTCTTTCCAGTTTGGACCCTTATAAAAATATACATAAACCTGAACTTTAGTAGTAATAAGTGAAAGCATATCAGAGATTTTCCCAACTGCCTTCATTGTAATGATACATTCGCGATCAAAAAGAACATCTTCTAGTCGCTGATGGTATAATTGAACATTCGGTAGTGATAAATGATCCCTCACCTGTTCTACTGCACTTACTTTTTTCTTTCTTGCTTCAAGACCTATAAATGTTCCATGTGGAACATTATGAGCAAGAGGGAGAATTGGAAGTCCCCCTCCAAAACCAACATCAACAAGAAGCTCTAACTGATTAAGGATTTCAGGAAATCTCAAGCTATCATCCAAAACAACCAATGAATCTAATATCTGCTTATGATAAAATTCATCTTCATTAGTTATTCTAGTTAAATTAATTCCCGACAAGGGTCCAGTCAAAAACTTTAAATACTTATCACTAAAATCTCTCATTATAAAAAACTCCCCGCAACGAAGGCCAATGTTGCCGGCCTTATTCCATCTATTCTTTGAAGCTGTCCAAAAGTTTCTGGACGAACTGCTTCTATCCTCTGCCTACATTCATTAGAAATATTTTCACAATTATAAAGATCTTTCCATATAATGGCCTTTTTATCTAATTTTCTCAATTTTGCTGTTTCTTGATTTGCCCGGTTGATATATCCTTTGTATTTTTTCGAAATAGCACAGGCATAGACTACCCTTTCATCAAAAAACGCTTTAAAATGCGAAATTTCACGTCTGAGGACATTTACCGGATTAAGCTTTGATCTGCAGATCAATTCGCACAGAGTTACGTTTGCTACCATAGGGCCATAACCATTTTCTGTGAAATATTTTTTTGTTTTCTCATTTGCCTTATAAACGTAGCTATCCACGAGTGAACTTAAAAGATTAAACTCATCGAGATAGTGCTTTTGGTAGTGGTCAATATTTCCTACAAGTAAAAGTGACTTTCTATAGGGGTACATTCGATTGATAACATTATCTTCGCGAATATAAAGGCGATTTTCTGAACGTGCAGTGAAAAGTCTGTAGGGCTCATCTCTAACGTTGGAAACTAAGTCCTCAACTAAAACACCAATATAAGAATCATTGCGATCAATAATTAATGGTTCTCTCTTAAGAAAGCTTAGCGCTGCGTTTATTCCTGCAATTAATCCCTGACCCGCGGCCTCTTCATATCCAGATGTTCCATTCACCTGTCCAGCAAAGAATAAACCTGGTGAATCTGTATGTTCAAGGGATCTCATGAGTAAAGAGGTATCGATAACATCATATTCTACAGCATAACCATACTCTAGAAATTCAGCCTTTTCTAAACCTGGAATTGAATGAATATACGCTTCCTGAATGTCTTTGGGTAATGAAGTAGAAAGTCCGTTAGGATAGACACTTTCGGTAGTTAGCCCCTCTGGCTCAACAAAGACATGATGACTATTTCGATCCGGGTAACGAAATGCTTTATCTTCAATACTAGGACAATAACGTGGCCCAACGCCCTTTATTTTTCCATTAAAAAGAGGAGATCGATCTCTATTATCACGAATCTTGGTCATGGTTTCTAAGGTCGTATGGGTCATATGACAGCTAATTTGCTTTGATAAGCGTTTTGTAGTGTCACCACTCCAGTGAAAGTTACGGGTATTAGGATCAGAGGCCTGTTCTTCCATTACAGAAAAATCTATGGTCGACAGCTTTAAGCGTGGCGGAGTTCCTGTCTTAAACCTATTGGTTTTAAAGGGAATACTAGAAAAAAGTTTGTGAAGCGGAAGGGATGATTCCTTATCAATCACCCCACCGACTGTAGACTGATCCCCACAATGGAGAAGGCCATTTAGAAATGTTCCCGTTGTAATAATCAGCTTTGAGCAACTATAAGCGCCAGACTCACTGGTTTGCAAAAGATAGCGGCCGTTTGATTTTTTTATTGATACTACTTGCTCTGAAATGAGATTGATATTACTGACAGAAGTAATATACTCGAGCGCCAGATCGGAATATAGGTTCTTGTCAACTTGCATTCTTGTTGACTGAACAGCAAAGCCTTTGGACTCGTTAAGAATTCTACACTGGATAGCAACCTTATCTGTCAGTCTACCCATAAGGCCGCCGAGAGAATCAATTTCCCTAACGACTTGACCCTTTCCTACCCCGCCTACAGCGGGATTACAGGGCATATCACCAAGAGGGACTGAAGAAAGTGAGATCAACCCGATCTGCAAATCAAACTGAGCTGCAATCCATGCTGCCTCGAGGCCAGCATGGCCACCACCAACTACAATAATGTCGAGGTCATTAGACATAGTAACTCCTAAAACTAAAGTTCCACGTGGAACATTTGTTCTACTTACCTATACAAAAATTTGAGAAAATTGAAGACAGAACTTCATCTACTGTAATAATTCCAATCAATTGTGAAATATCAGAACCTATTAGGTTAAGTTCCGATGAAAGAATCGCAATATCACCCTCACTCTCTCTAAGCTGTTGAAATTCCTGAGTTTTTTTGTACACACAAGAGATTGACGCACGGTGTCGCTCTATTAAAATGGGGTCATCCTTACTAATCCTCTGGTACTTAGAGGCTACGGCCTTTTGAAGCCCAATAAGTAATACTTCAAGTCCAACTGGTTCTATAGGACCACTTTTCATTTTTGGTTCTATAGGACCACTTTCTATTTTTGGTTCTATAGGACCACATTCCGTTTTTGGTTCTATAGGACCACTTTCCGTT
>JAGLCH010000006.1 GCA_023146355.1 Bacteriovoracaceae bacterium
TATCAATCTCCAACCCAAAAAAATCAGCACTTTACAAGCTACGGACAGGAAACACGGTTTCACTTTATCAAAGACCTAACTGCGACCATCTCAACAAAGATTATTAATAGGGAGAGTGAGATGAAACTAGGCCTAAATATCTACTTTTAACGATGAATGATCAGTGATGGGCCATAACCTCCAGTTAATATATGACCGCACCAATTTAGTGCGTAAAATGGGTTTTATTACGTTTCAAATTTCTTTGCATTTTGTTAAAACACTTGTATCAAACAACTAATATCAATAATTTTATGAGGTTTACTACATGAATGATGTCAGAACACTGAAAGACACCAGTGCAAATCCGGCCCCTTTAGGGCTACTTGGTTTTGGATTAACTACTATCCTACTTAATATTCACAATGCCGGGTTTTTTCCACTCGATTCAATGATCATTTCGATGGGAATGTTTGTTGGTGGTACAGCACAGCTTATCGCTGGAGTACTTGAGAGTAAAAAAGGAAATACCTTTGGAACAGTCGCTTTTACTCTTTACGGAAGTTTCTGGTTATCCCTCGTAGCTATTTGGCTTCTTCCAAATATTGACGGAGTAGCTGCTGCATCTACAACAAGCATGGGCTTTTACCTCCTACTATGGGGAATCTTCAGCTTTGGAATGTTCATTGGAACGCTGAAGCTTAATAGAGCACTTCAGCTTGTATTTGGATCTCTTGTAGTACTTTTCTTCCTTCTCGCACTCAAAGATTTTACAGGAATTGGCTGGATCGGGACTGTTGCTGGATTTGAGGGAATACTTTGTGGTGCCAGTGCGATGTATCTTGCAATTGCTGAGATATTAAATGAGCTTTACGATCGTGAACTTCTACCAATTGGTACTGTTTCTTAATTTATTAAAGAAATTTTGATAAAAAAAGTGCCCCTTCATGGGGCACTTTGTTATTTTAAAGGTCTTTTTTTATTAGTTTCTTCTTCCACCAACAAATCTTAGGATAAATAGAAAGAGGTTAATGAAGTCGAGGTAGAGTTTAAGGGCACCAAAAATGGTTTGCTTGTGTGCCATTTCTGATCCATGAGCTGCTCTTTGCATCTGCTTAATCTGCTGAGTATCATACGCTGTCAGGCCTGCAAATATTCCTATACCTGCCAGATTAAAAAGCATTCCCATAGTTGAGCCCATAATTGAAGGCATAAATAAGCTGAGGATAGAGAAAGCGATGAGACCCCAAACGGCCATGTGGCAGAAAGTTCCAATAGGACCTAAGTCCCTTTTAGTAACATAGCCAAAGAGACTCAAACCACCAAAACCAGAAGCTGCCAAAACAAAGGCATTGAAAACACTTTCGCCGGTATACGCCATTAAAATAACAGATAGGGTGGCCCCGTTTAAAAATGAGTAGAGGAGAAAGAACATTGTGGCCTTCCCCGCTGACATTGTATTAATTTTAGCTGACAGATACATGACTACGCCAATCTCAGCGATAATCAATCCGTAGAACATCATTTTATTGCCGGCGATGGCATAAAATAGGCTTGGACTGTTAGCAACGATGAAAGCGACGCAGGCAGTAACTAAAACACCTATACACATCCACTTGTAAACACCACTCATAAATCTAGCAGTCTCTGCTGCAACTCTATCGGTCATTGTTCGATTTAATACTTCTTCCATTATAATCTCCTAAAGTGAATTTAGATCAGCTTAATAGTAATACATTGAAGTAAAATGCTATCAATGGGTAGTGTATTTGGCCAGATATCTGAGTAACAGATCCATACTGAACATGGAAAGAATACCGCTTATTGTTGCTCCAAGGGCCCAAAAGGATAAAATATCTAGGTAGATTCTCGTTCCAAAAATGATAAAGAAAGACAGTGCAATTCCAGTAATTGCCATGGAGTAGAGACCCTTAGAAGAGAGCACTTTCGCGCGCTCACGGCCACTTAAAATCAGTGATGCAACTATTGCTCCCGATCCTATAAATACAGTACCACAAGCTGCCATACACCAATAGGTTCCCAGGTTATGATGAAAGAAGTGAAAGAGCTTAAAGTTGTTCGTCAGGCTCAATTCAAACTGAGGGCAAAAAAGAAGGCTTAAAAAGCCGATAAATGCTTGGATAAACAAAAGCTTAATGAAGACTACGGAATGAAGTGGGTCTAGGTCGGCCTTAATTTTACTCATGAGAAGCTGATCGAGTTTCTTTGGTGGAGCTTTATCTCCACTAGTTAAAAAGTCGTTGAAGTCGTTATCAATCTTCATTGCTTACCTCGTAATTGTTTTCTAAGTTTGATGATTCCTCTTGATACCAATTTTCGAGCGTTGGAGTTGGATATCCTAAGAAGAGCAGAAATTTCATCGTAATCTTTATCTGAGTAGAACTTCAATTCTACCGCTTTTCTTTCATTGTCAGTTAGTCCCTTCATCTCCTCTAAATCAATCGTAGGCACACTTTCGTATTCGACCATGTGAAGTTGTTCGAAATTAAGATCAGTAAAGGTCTCAGTCTTTCTAAAATAGTCACTAAGCTCACTTCTACTGATGGTGTAGAGCCACTTAACAAACAAGTAGTCTGAATTATAGAGCTCCCTTTTCCGGTGGAGTTTCATGAAAATCCCCTGGAAAATTTCATGAACTGCGTGCTCATCCTTAATCCTCTTCCTAAGATAGCTCCACACTCTTGATTTGTGCCGATGATATAGAACCTCAAAGGCCGCTGCTTCACCTGCGCAGTACTTCTCCATCAAAACTTCATCACTCAGTCCCTTCATCGAACTTTTTCCTTTCAAATATGATTACGCAGCAAACTTATATTTTGTGACAAAAGATTATCATGATTAACTAAGCTATTGAAAGTATGCGATTTTTTGTAGTTTCTTTTATAGTTTTGTCACAGATTATCTCTGCTTGACGTAAACTTCTATGTAATACCTTTTGGAGGATAAGCTTGAGTCATATTAAAAAGTTAATTGTTATTACAGCAGGCCACCTATTTTGCTTCAACTCTTTTGCTCTGGATTTCAGCAGTGCCAGTAAATTAGTTGAGAAGCACTATTTGCTAAAGCAACTAGATGGAGAATCGCAGTCTATTGCAGGGAAAGGGGGTATTCGTTCAAGTATTGGTGATCCCATTTTAAAAGTGATGGCAAAAAATATTCCGGAGGAGTCTTTGAAGCGCGATCAAACTGCAATGAGCGGTATTGACTTTACTCTTTCCCAGAAGTTTTCCCTTTCTGGAAAATATGGCGCAATTAAGGACTCATTTGACCATAAAAGGGACAGTATTATGGCCAAACGCTCTAAAGGAAGGGAAGAGCTGATGAAGAGCTTGTGGACTCTCGTAATCAGTAAGCAGGAGCTTTTGACTAGGCGTACGATCTCCATTAGTTCACAAAGTTGGGTTTTAAAACAGATAAAAGTATCAGAACGCCTTTATTCAAACGGTAAAATTCCCCAGCAAGCTCTATTAGAACTAAAGATTCGAAAGGCCGACTTAGATAGCAAAGTATTGAGACTGTCCTATGCAATTAAACAAGTTGAAGCGAGGGAGAGCTATTTGTTAGGAGAAGGTATTGCTGTTGAGATTGACACTGTTCCTTGGTCCAGAATTTTAATTACAAATCAGGCTAAAGACTTCACTGAGGCCGCACTCGTCAGTGAATTTAAGTCAAAAGAGCTTCAGTTAAGTGCTTCAAAGAGAAACCTTGTTCCAGACCTTACTCTTTCTATGACCTATACCTTGCGAGAAAATATAGATGGTTTGGGTGACTTTATTGGCGCGGGGGTTTCATTTCCTCTTCCCTTTTCAGGGGCAAAATATTCGGGAATAAAAGAGTCTGTTGGTGATAAGTACCAGTCTAGGTTTAAGCTAGAGAATTACCGTGAAAAGAAAAGAGCTACTCTTCACGAGCTCAAACTCAAGAGAGAGCGAATTGAGCGTGAGTTGCAAATACTGCGCAAACAATCGATTCCTTTTTCGAAAAGTTCCCGAGATATTTCAGCTCGCTCCTATATTCGAGGAGGGGTTAGTTATGCAGACCTATTATCTTCCGAGATGAAACTGGAAAGATTACTAGAAACAGAAACTCGCTTAGTTGCAGAAATGCGCTTAGTCATTATTAACTACAAGTTTTTGGCAGGAGAGAAACTTCATGAGTCGTAAGCATATGTTAATCGCTATTTTAGTTCTGTTCACTATTGTTTCATGTGGCGAGGGAAATCATCAGTCGGGACACGATGATAGTACAGATATTAAATCGGTAAAAGATGAGTTTTTCTACACCTGCTCAATGCATCCTAGTATTAAGGAACATGCTCCTGGGAAATGTCCCATCTGCCATATGAATTTGACAAAGGTCATTGTTGAAGAAGAAGTTGATGATTCGCCTCCCGAAAAAATCACATGGCAGTGTGAAAAATTCCCCGATGTAAAAAGTGAGTCCGAGGGGCCATGTCCAATTGATGGAACTCCGATGATAAAAGTAATGGAAAATAAATTACTGGTGGGGGGAGATGTTGTTGCAAAGGTAAGACTTCGAAAAGCTCATCTGGAACACTTTCGGCCAGAGTTTTTTACGGTAACTAAAATGAAGATGACCAAAGATATACTTCTGCTCGGGAGTACCGTGCAGGCAGAACAGCTTGAAAGTAAAATTCCTGCAAGAGTAAAGGGACGTGTTGAAAAAGTATATATCCAATCTAAGGGAAGCTATATCAGAGTCGGTGATCCTGTCGTCGAACTTTATTCTCCTGATTTAATCGCTGGTGGAGAGGAGTATATCGTTGCGAGGAAAAGCTTTGAAAAAACTAAGAGTCTAGAATTTAAGAAACTGTACTTGCAAGCAATCCAGAAGCTTGAGTTGTGGGGAATAAAATCATCCCAGTATGTTAATTGGTACAGAAAAGGAAGTGTTCCAAACTCAATAACCATTTATGCTGAATCAAGTGGAATTGTTCAAAAAAAGAATGCTGTTGTAGGCAAGTACTTCTCCACTGGTCAGCCATTTTTTGAACTGATAGATCTGTCTTCGCTATGGGTTGAGATAGATGTCTACGAGCATGAATCATCTCTTATCTCAATGGGACAAAAGGTTGAACTTCGATTTTCGTCGCTTCCGGGGGAAATGTTTACTGGAAGTATTGATTTCATCAATCCTGTCCTCGACCCAAAGTCTAGAACTTTAAAAGTTCGAACAACAATAGGAAATCAGAGTGGAAAGCTTCGGCCTGGAATGGTTGCCGATACGACACTCCACCTGGAGCTAGGTAGAGATGTTTTAGTCATTCCACGTAATGCTGTCGTAGATACAGGAAAAAGAAAAGTGGTATGGATGAAGCAATCTAAGCGTGGGTTTCGGGCAAGCATAATTAGAACCGGTTTTGAATCTGCAGGTCATGTTGAAATTGTAGATGGCCTAAAAGAGGGAGATCGTGTTGTTCTTGAAGGAAACTTTCTTCTAGACGCGCAGGCCCAACTATTTGGCGGATATGAAAAATAGGAGAGTATGATGATACAAAAAATGATTGAATATTCTCTTCGCTATCGCGCCGTTGTGGTTCTTGCGGCAATAATGATTCTCTTTGCTTCTTTTTTTGCAGTTAGATACGGGAAAATAGATGCAATTCCAGACATTGGAGAAAATCAACAGATTATTTTCACAGAATGGCCTGGACGGTCTCCTATCGATATTGAGGAGCAAGTTACTTATCCGCTAAGCATTGCGATGCAAGGCATTCCCGGAGTTAAGACAGTTCGTGGAATGTCGGCATTTGGTTTTTCTACTTTATATGTGATTTTTGAGGACAAGGTTGATTTTTACTGGAGTCGATCGCGAGTATTAGAAAAGCTATCAACTGCCACCAGTGAACTTCCCTCTGGCGTTATTCCAAAGATGGGTCCTGACGCCACAGGTTTAGGTCAAATCTTTATGTACACCGTTGAGAATAATCCTGACAGTGTTCACCCAAAGTCTTTGGCAGAGCTTCGCTCCATTCAAGACTTCTATGTTAAGTTTTTACTCCAAGGCGTAAAGGGTGTTAGTGAGGTCGCTAGTATTGGAGGCTTTGTTAAGGAGTATCAAATTGATGTCGATCCTAAGAAGTTATTTGCCTATAATATTCATTTTAACAAGCTGATTAAAGCAATTCAAAATAGCAATATTGATGTTGGCGCTGAAACAATTGAAGATGGAGATCGAGAATTTATAGTACGCGGAAAAGGATTCTTTAAAAGCTTAAGTGATATTGAAAATGTTGTTGTTGCTGTTAAAAATAATTCTCCAATTAGGGTTCGCGATTTAGCACGTGTAGGGGTCGGTCCACAGTTTAGGCGGGGGGCCTTAGATAAAAATGGTGAGGAGAGCGTTGGTGGTATAGTTGCAATGCGTTTTGGTGAGAATCCAAAAGAAGTAATTGAGGCAGTTAAAAAGCGATTAATCAGCGTGAAAGCAGGACTTCCAAAAGGGGTCAGTATTGTGTCTTTCTATGATCGTACTCAGCTTATTGAAAACACAATTCATACTGTCTATAGCGCTCTAATTCAAGAAATTGGAATTACTGTTGTTGTCATACTCCTATTCCTACTACATTTTCGTTCATCATTTTTAGTTACTCTTACACTCCCATTTGGTGTTGGAATCAGTTTCATTGCCATGTATTTTCTTGGAATTGACTCCAATATTATGAGTCTCTCTGGAGTGGTTATTGCAATTGGCGCCATGGTTGATATGGGCATAATTATGACTGAAAACATCTATTCCCATTTGGCGAACCATCCCAACGCAACAGAACGAGAAAGGCCGATGATTGTGATGGAGGCGGCAAAGGAAGTTGGTCCTGCTATTTTAACTGCTGTCATGACAACAATTATAACTTTTCTTCCCGTATTTGCACTTGATGGAAGCGAGGGGAAACTCTTTGTCCCTCTAGCTTGGGCAAAAACATTGGCAATGGGGGGAGCTGTTATTGTTGCTCTTTTTATTATTCCCGCTTTATCAGTTTACTTACTAAAAGGTAAACTCCTTCCGATCGAAAAAAGTAAAGTGAGTTCTAGAATCTCTTCTCTTTACCGCCCGGCACTACTTTGGGTATTGGACAATAGAAAGAAATTTTTAGTTATACCACTTCTTCTTCTTATACTTGGAGGGATTGCTCTAGGCCAACTAGGTAAAGAATTTATGCCATCGCTTAATGAAGGTGAAATACTTTATATGCCGGTGACAACACCAGATGTCAGCATGACAAAGGCACGAGAGTTACTTGCATATACCGACAGGGTTTTAGTTAAACATCCACTTGTTAAAAGTGTTGTTGGAAAACTTGGTCGAGTAAATAGTGCCATCGATCCTGCACCTATTTCAATGTTTGAAACAGTCGTAAAGTTAGTGCCTCAGGACCAATGGCCAAGAGGTAAAAGCATTTATCAAATAATGGAAGAACTAGATCAGTCTCTTCAAATACCTGGTATCGTCAACTCATGGGATTTTCCAATTCAAACACGAATTGGAATGATTTCTACAGGGATTAAAACTCAAGTTGGTGTGAAGATTTTTGGCCCCGATATAAAAATATTAGAAAAACTTGCTGCGCAGGTAGGTAAAGAGGTTGAGAAAATTCGCGGAGCGTATGGTGTTTATGCCGAGCAGGTACAGGGAAAACCTTATATCGAATTTGATGTCGATAGAGTTGCTGCTTCCCGGTATGGAATTAATACTGGAACTGTGAATCGCATACTTCAAACTGCCGTTGGAGGAATGCCAATAGGGCAGTTCTATGATGGTCGTGAGCGCTATCCGATTCGCCTGCGGTATAAAAAAGAATTTCGGGATCGAGTCGATGAACTCAAACGTGTTCTTGTTCCATCTCCTTTGGGACAGCATATTCCCATAGAGCAACTAGCAGATATTAAAGTAGTAAAAGGACCTGGTGCTATTCAGTCTGAAAATGGAATGCTACGCTCCCTAGTTCTTCTAAATGTAAGTGGTCGCGATCTTATCGGATTTGTAGATGAGGCAAAGGAAATTATCTCTCAAAAGATATTATTGCCTACAGGCTATTCCATTGTATGGGCCGGTCAATATGAAAATCAGGTTAGGGCGAACAAACGTTTGATGATTCTTGTCCCTATCGCTCTTGCTATCAATTTAATAATTATTTTTATGGGGATTCGGTCTTGGCGTAATAGTGCCATTATTTTTTCTGCTGTACCAATTGCTTTTTCTGGAGGCCTTTTACTTTTATGGCTTGGGGGCTTTAATACTTCCGTTGCTGTGTGGGTTGGATTTATCGCTCTCTTTGGAATTGCTGTCGATGATGGTGTCGTGATGATGACCTATCTTAATCGAAGCCTAGATAAACACCAACCTCAGAATTGGGATGAAATAAAGCACACCATTTTAGAAGCTGGGGCGCGCAGGATTAGGCCCCTACTTATGACAACTCTTACAACCATTTGTGCTTTGTTGCCCGTTATGTGGTCAACATCTACTGGAAGTGAAGTAATGAAACCTATGGCGATTCCAACAATTGGAGGAATGACTATAGAACTTATAACATTATTTATTGTACCCGTTCTTTTTTCTTATTTTGAAGAACGAAAATTAAATCTTAGGAGATTAACATGATTAAAAAAACATTTCTTGTAGCTTTGCTACTCTTGGCATCTGCCTTTACTTTTGCTGATACAAAAAGTGAATTAGAATCAGTAATGGATAATTATGACCAACTGCATTCTTCATTCTTTACCTATAATGCGGGTAAAATAGAACTTAGTGCTCAGAAACTAAAAAAATCTATTGCTAAAATTTCAGATAAATCGATTTCGTCAAAACTGGTATTTGCCTCAAAGAAATTAGATGAAATGAAAGTCACCAATGACAAAAAAATGAACAATGAGTTACTTAATACCGTTTCAATGGCACTTATCTATATTTTAAAGTCCCACGGTGAAGAAAAGTATAAGGGTCATTTATGTCCAATGGTAAAAAAGCAATGGATTCAAAATATTGAGAAAAATAGTCGAGTGATGAATCCCTACGCTCCTGAAATGCCTCATTGCGGTGAGCAAATATAAGATTATGGTATTTGGGCGCTCTATGCGCCCAATTACATACTTGTTTTAGGGGAATGCGATTGTTCTTTTAGCAAAGTGCGGAGAGTCACCCCATTTCCCGTATCCAATATCGTGATCAAATAACTTTATTCTCATCTCTAAACAGCTCTTACACTGTGAAGGGTCCTCATCAACACAGGGCTTATCCTCATAAAGCTGATAGCCCTCTCTGTACATTTTTGGCGTTAAGTTTGGCATTATAATGTTGGTTCCTACTTTTAACGCTTTCTCCCTTCCTGCCTTATCTATGGCCTGAAGTGATGTTGCCGAGGCAATGTTGATATCTTTCATCATGATACGCAATATGGCGATGGTTTTGAGTGCAAGATTGTAGCGATCGGTTTTACTCATGAGGTTGTCTCTCTCCGCGTAGAGGGGAGTGTCAGCGTGTTCTAGGTAAGGGCCTAAACCACACATATCAATATCGATCTCTTTTAAGAACAAAATATCGCGCGCAACGTCTTCTAATGTTTGAAAGGGGAGTCCTACCATAATACCAGATCCTACTTGATAGCCTACTTTTCGTAAGAGGTGTAATGACTCAAGTCTATTAGAGAAGAGGTGTGTTGAGTCATTTGGGTGAATCTTCTGATACAGTTTTGGATTACTTGTTTCGATTCTAAGAAGGTAGCGATGGGCACCAGCATTAAACCATCGGCGGTAGGTCTCTTCTGTTTGTTCGCCAAGCGAGAGAGTAATTCCTAAGTCACTATCAAGTGCCTTTATTTCACGTATAGCGTATTCAATATCACAAATGAATTTATCGCCACTTATTTCACCTGCCTGAATTACAATCGACCCATAGTTGTATTTTATTGCCATTTTTGCAGCATGAATGACTTCACTTGCTTCAAGGGTGTAGTGCTCCGTTTTCCGGTTACTTTTTCTAATTCCACAGTAGTAGCAGTCTTTTTGGCAAATGTTAGAGTACTCAATTAGACCGCGGTAATATACCACATTGCCTACTTCTTTCTCTTTTATTGCTGCCGCTTTTGGGAATAGAAGTTTGTTTGCATCGTCTATTGGGAGCTTAAGTAATGAAACAATATCATCAAAAGTTAGAGACTTATTTGATAATATTTCTTCGATGGTTTTCATTCTATTCCTTAAGTTATTTGCTAATTTCTTATGGTTATCCCATAGATTGGCATAATAATCATTGATTTAGGTCAAGATAGAAAAAGCGGAATTATGTCGGATAGGTTTGAAAGTAAAAGGGAGCTTTCACTCCCTTATATATTTAAAAAGTATATTTTGCTCGGGCAAAGGCATTGCTATCATCTTTTAGCATTCCAAAATCACGATCGCTGTAATTGTTCTCACCAGTAAAGATATTAACTCCTGCTGTCAGGGAGAAGTTATCATCTAGTTTTTTAGTAAGATCAAGCTTAGTGAATGAATCTCTATCATCAGGCCTTACATAGGTGAATAGGTTCACCCATAGAGTTTCCTGTTGAGCTTTAAATGTTACACGCATGGTGTACGTATTTTGAAATTCATCTTTGTAGTACTTTG
>JAGLCH010000060.1 GCA_023146355.1 Bacteriovoracaceae bacterium
TAAAGCATTTCATTTCCACTGTTCAGAAAGATCAAAAACACCTCGCAAAAATAATATATAGTATTTCTGGAGAAAAAATATATGGAAAAAATATTTACGATAAGACACAGGACTTACGCCTTCATTTAAAAAATGGGGATATAAATTTGATGAGCTCCTCCTTTAACCTTGATTCTTCAAATACGGCCGTTGGAGACGCTATAATGACTAATCAAGTCTCTGCACTCCAGTGTTCCCTGGCCTTCCCTGACAAGGTAAATGGTTTAATAGATGGAGAAATGAACTTCGATGATAAATCGAGGAATAAAAATCTATTTACCACTATCACAGATAAAACAACGGCAGCCGATTATAGTTATATTGGAAATTTTAATGGTGACTCTAGTAACGGTTATTTAAATACGTTTCTAAATCACAATCCTTCTGGAAAGATTGGTACGATTAGCAAAATATCACAAAAAAAGACAACGAAAACATACACTAAAAATAACCTCGTAACCACAGATTCTTCTGTTGGAACAAGTCTCCTACGGGGCGCACACAATTGGTCAGCAAGAGGTGAAACTAAATACATTAGTCCCACGGAAAACCTTTCGACTCCTGAGCAAAATGGTAGCTCATCAGCTGAAATTATTAATTCTACTGGTAACCCTGAGGAACCGAACCAAAGTAGTGAAGTTCCAGAACGCCAACTAATACTCCCCAGCACAGGAATAAGCTCTCTTCCCCAAATTGGTCTTACAAATAAGACTGAGACGAATAAAGCGAGTACAGAACAGTTAGAGGAGCGAGATGCTCCGCAAGATACTTCCATGCAAGAGTACAAAGCAAGAATGGATAAGATGATGCAAAAAATGGCAGAACTTACAGAAAAAAAGGAAAAGTCTGCAGTGAGCACGGGAAAGGACGTAAAAGAAGAAGATGAGAAAATGGTTGGCCTAGAAAAGACAATTGCAAGTCTAAAGACCCAAATTATGGATCTTAAAAAGAAAAAACCTATCGTGAAAGAGGCGCCAAAGGCGACGACCTCTATTGGGATTAGGCCATTTGCACATGAAAATAACAATCAAAGCTCATCCACACGAAGCACCCCAGCTCAAGCTTCTTCGACGCAGTCAAAACCTGCAACATCGCAACAATCGGTTATCCCATCTCGCCAATCAGCATCACAACAAAGGGCAACCGATAACGAAAATACGTCAACAAGCATAACTTCCTCTGGCGGAGGAAAAAGCAGTGAATTCTCATTGAGTTCTGAAAAGATAAATCTTGAAGGAAAATTTACTGTAAGCGCTAAAGATTTTAATCTCAGTGATAAGGGTGCGATGACAGAACTTTTTCAAAGATCAAATGGTAAACCCATATATGTTACCCAAACTTTACCAGACGGTTCAAAAGAAGTTGTAATGTATGAAGCGACAAAAGATAAAGACGGAAATATGGCCTACAAACCGAAAAGAATTGGGCCAAACTTTGACCCCACTATCGCAAAGAAAAAAACAGAAAAAAAGGCAAAGAAGAAAGAGAAAAGTCGAAAGAGAATGAAGGTTGAGGATCTAAATAAACTAATCGATCAAAGCAAATAAAAAAACTCCTTCGGGAGTTTTTTTTTATATCTTTTCAAACGTTCTTTTTTCTTTATTCTTTCTGCATCCAGGAACATTGTAGACCCTACTATGAAAAGCAATATAGACTCCATCTCCTAAAAGACCTGCCGCCATGAGGGCCTCTGTAACATTTTGACGAGCATCACTATCAAAGAATCCTAAAGGCCGCATGGCACCAGTGAAAATAATTGGAATATCAATTTTATCCCCTAGCCGTTCGAGAACAAACTCTGCACTGTGCTGCATGGTATCTGTGCCGTGAAGAATAACAATTGGAATATCTTTTTGCATATGATGCTTAATAGAAGTTAGTAAGAAATCACGATCATCATCATTCATCTCAAGTGAGTCCTTTGAAAGGATTGAGAAAATTTCAAGCTGTGTGTGAGGAAGGCGAAGTTTTTTGAAAATCTGTTCGTTGATAATTGATTCACGGTTCATTAATGAGCCGTCAAACTCACTATATGTTTTCTCAATTGTACCACCGGTGGTGATAATGATAACCTTTTGGGTATTATTGTTCACAAAAACCTCTCTCATTTGGATATGCTCTAATATAGAGATAAAGTAACAGCTTTTCAATGACGAGCAGCACAAAAAATAGTGGGGTTGACGCCAAAAGAATCACCCCCATCATTAACAAGTAATATAAATTGTAGATAACATATTTAGGAGATCAAAATGAGTGAAAGAAAAGGGCAAATCAAGGTTAATACCTCTGACATGTTCCCAATTATTAAAAAATGGCTCTATTCAGAGCACGATATTTTTCTGAGAGAGCTTGTTGCAAATGCGACTGATGCGATTACAAAACGTGCCTCATTGGCAAGAGGACTAAATACAGAGCTTCCCACAGGAAAGATCCAAGTAGTTGTTTCTAAAGCGAATAAAACAATTGAAATTCGTGATAATGGACTAGGAATGACAGAGGCCGAAGTAGAAAAGTACTTGGCCCAGCTAGCATTTTCAGGAGCTGAAGAGTTCGTTAAAAAACTCAAAGAGAGCGGAGAAGACAAGCTCGATATAATCGGAAAGTTTGGACTTGGCTTTTACTCTGCATTTATGGTTGCCGGTAAGGTTGAAGTTGAGACTCTTTCAATGACAGAAGGAGCAACCCCTACTCTTTGGACTTGTGAAGGCGATATAGACTATACATTTGGTGAATCTAGTAAAAGTGAAGTAGGAACAACGATCCGCCTTTACCTTAATGAAGATGGAGAAGAATTCCTCGCATCTAATAAAGTAAATGAAACTCTCAAAAACTTCTGTGATTTCATGCCTCATGAGATCTATCTACTTGATGAAGAAAAGCAACTCGAAGCAGAAAAGAAAATCGAAGAAGAGTCTGCCAAAGAACTTAAGGACGAGGAGAAAACAACTCCTTATCAGGCACAAAAGGTTAACGACATTGTTCCACTTTGGAAGCAAGACCCAAAAGAACTTAAAGATGAAGACTACATCAACTTCTTCAAAAAGATGTACCCTGGCGAGCAAGAACCACTATTTTGGATCCACTTAAAAGTTGACCACCCATTTACTCTAGATGGAATTCTATACTTCCCTAAGCTAGACCTTCGCCGCCCAACAAATGAATCAAATATCCGTTTGTACTGCAAGCAGGTATTTGTATCCAGTAACGTAAAAGACGTAATACCAGAATTTCTTTCGCTACTGAAAGGTGCAATTGACTCACATGACATCCCTCTTAACGTATCTAGATCTTCTCTTCAAGGCGATCCAAATGTCAGAAGAATTTCAAACTACGTTGTAAAGAAAGTTGCTGAAGCGCTTAAATCACTAGCAAAGAAGGACCGTGAAAAGTATGAAGCAATCTGGGAGCATATTGGACTCTTTATAAAGTACGGTGTTATCAGTGACACTAAATTTGATGATTTAATGAGAGAGAAGGTTATATTTAAGAATTCAGAAGGTAAATATACAACTCTCGCTGAGTACAAAGAGTCTATTCCAGAACAACATGCTGAAAAGCTAGATGGAAAGATCATTTACTTTGAGCAAAATAAATCTGACAACTCACTTCGCGAGCACCTTCTCGAAGAGGGAGTTCAGACAATTGAAGTGGAAGATCATATCGACCCACACTTCATGCAACACGTAGAGTTCAACATGAAGGGCGACTCTGGCCATAAGTTTAGCTCTGTAGATTCTGAGATTGGAAATATCTTTAAAGAAGAATCTACAAGTGCGGATGATGTTAAAATCAAGGACCTCTTCAAGAAAGTACTGGTTGGAGAAGAGAAAGAGGGCGAAGAGAAAGACCCAATGAAAACTCTCACGGGAATGGATGTTGAAATTGGTAAAATTAAAAATGGAAAGGCCCCTGCCTATATCAAGATTGATGAGTCTGCAAAAAGAATGCAGAATATGATGAAATCAATGGGCCAGGACAATAGCTTCCCACTCAAGAAGACTCTTGTTGTAAATCCAAGTAATCCTCTTATTCAGAATGCATTCAAAATTTCTGAAAAAGGCGACAATGCTCCTCTCGTTGAAAAAATCTGTCACTATGTTGAAGATCTGGCCTATATCTCATCAGAGGGACTTAAGGTTGAGGACAAGGATAAGTTTGTGGCGCGCTCTCAGGAATTAATGAGTGAACTTACAAAATTTGCGTTGTAATTTTAGATAGATAGAATAAAAAAAAGGGTCGCTTTCGCGACCCTTTTTCTATTAAAACTGCCCCATTGTTATGGTGACTATAATTAAAATTAAAAATAAGACCCAGTGCCTTCCCATGTTTCACTTCCTGTTATTTTGTTATCCGCGCATCCTGCGTCGGTAAAGAATAGCCATGGGATGATCATCTGGTCAAGCCGGCAATACTGATTTTAGCCCAAATATTTTCTTACTTTTATCAAATGCAAATGTTTTCGTACCTTTAACTTCCTCGCCAAGATTAATTTCTGCATTTTCATTTTCGATTACTTTGCCCATAGTATGCGAGCGCTTTGAGTATGGAATATGTGTTTCAATTCTCTCTTCGCATTCCTTACAGGTGATGCACTTAGTTGCCATTGGACGTGCAACAAGTCTCTCAAAGGAAATATCCTCGCCGCAATCAGTACAAGTGCCAAATTCGCCATCCTCAATCTTCTGAAGTGCAATTATGATCTTCTTCACTAAGAAAGACTTTCTCCCTTCAAGCTTCATTGTGAGAAGGGCCTCTCTTTCGCTGTTGATACGATCAAAGACATCTCCACTTTTGTAATCAGAGCTGATCTGTCCCTGCTCCTGTGTGAGCTTATTTAGCATATCGACAAATTTTAGCTTGAACTGGTTTAGGGTTGTCTGATCCATTAGTATCTCCTTTTGATTTCAACAAATAATTTATTTGCTGATATCGCTTATTAAGCAAGACTAATGCCAACTATTAGCACGACATAATAACAACTTATGTAAGGAGCAGTTTGAACCAGTGCCATAAGGCCCTGATATAGGTGTCAAAATGGATTTTGGTCAGAAAGGCACTATAAAGCTAAACGTAGGGATCACTTCCTGATCGATCAATAATAAGCCGACCATTATTAATCATTTCGCGCATTGTAGCGATAATTCGCGCCTGGGCCTCTTGAACAAGATTAACCGGTTTCAGTGGGCCGAGGAGAGTATCATCTATCGACTTTTTCATTGAACTAGATATTTGAGAGTAAATATGTGCCTTTAAATCTGGAGAGCTAATGCGAAGAGCAAGTGCCATATCACTCATATTTATTTCGCGAAAAAGCTCTTGAAGCATTTTCACTGTGAGGAATTGAATATCTTCTAAAGTAACGAGCCCATTACGCAACACCTCAACCATCAAGGGGTCCTTTGCCGCCATGATGTCTAGTAGATTATCCCTCTCATCAATAGGTAATCCTGAGAGCAATTCAATAGCGGCCTGTAATCCCTTTTGTGGCATAAATCCTCTAGCAGTTTGGGTTTTCCTTCGACAGATAACTCTGTACGTAGTCTTTTACCCCATCTTCTAGGGAGTGGAATGAAAAGTCAGGAAAAAGTGTTTTGAACTTGCTCATATTTGCCTGAGTATAATATTGATATTGTCCCTGAAGCTCATCAGGCATTGGAACAAACTCTATATTTGGCCTAATATCTAGGGCATTGAACGTTGCGACAACAAGATCTTTGAAAGAACGGGCCTCGCCTGTCCCCATATTATAGATACCAGAATCCTTACTTTTCGTATTATCAATAAGGGCAATCATTGCGCGCGCAACATCGATTGCGTAAATAAAGTCTCTTAGCTGCTCGCCGTCGGCATACCCTTCTTTATGAGACTGAAACAACTTAACAATACCGCCCTCTTTGATCTGCGCAAAGGCCTTACTCACAATAGAGCTCATACTGCCCTTATGATACTCATTTGGGCCATATACATTGAAGAACTTAAGTCCAAACCATTTTGACGGTGCAATTTCTTGTCTTAGAACCCACTCATCAAAAAATTGCTTTGAGTAGCCGTAACGGTTGAGTGGTAGATATTTTGAAATAGAGTCATGATCATCATCATAACCAAATTCACCTGCTCCATATGTGGCCGCAGAGCTAGCATAAGCGATAGGAAGATCAAGGTTAGCAGCAATGTCAAAGAGTTGTTGTGAGTACGCGATGTTGTTATCGTAGAGATAATCCATATCAAGCTCGGTTGTAGCTGAACAGGCCCCCATGTGGAATATTGAAGTAAGCTGACCAAAAATAGAATCAAACTCACCAGAAAAAAGATCTTCTGCGTGAATGAAGCGGTCGTATTTTAGACCTCTGAGGTTTTTCCATTTTAGAGTATCCCGCAAGCGATCTACGATAATGATATCTTTTCGTCCAAGGTTATTGAGTTCTTTAACAAGAACACTTCCAATAAATCCAGCACCACCAGTAACTAAAATCATATAGTCTCCAATTAATTCATTGCTTCTTTTATGCCTGAACAATATCATATTAGAAGTAAACGAGAAATAAAAAGGACATTATGAGACGCGTCATTGCTATAATTCTAGTGCTTTTACCCTTTAGTCTTGCCGCAGAGGTGGCACCACTCATCAAGTGCCTTGCGTTAGAAGAGGCCCACCTTCACAAGAGTTATATTTCAGGGCCCATATACAAGCTCAATCAGAAGTTTGTTAGCACCCTCTCTGAAGCTAGCAACTTAGGAATTGAACCAAAGTTTCTGAAAGACTCGTGTGAAAACATTAAAGCAAAATCGCCCTCGGTTGCTCTTTTAAAACAGATGATTCTAAAGCGCGGAAAAGTATTTCGCTATACAAGTAACCAAAACTTAATCCTTACAAAAAATACAATTGATGGGCTCTATAGCGGCCTGCCGGAAATTTTCATGAATTTTCTCTCGGGAATACAGGCCATGATGGATAGACCGAGATGCCTTGAAGAGCAGATTCCAGAAATTACTTACTTTTTTGAACGCTTTAAGTACCTACAAACAGACTTAACTGGTCCACAGCTTTTTGATGATCACAAGAAAATTGCACGCATCTTTTCTGGACTTGAAAAGATGCCTACTCTTTTAAAAAAATGCTCTAATAAGTTAAAAGTCCCTACAAAAAATTAGTTAGGAACTGTAACTGAAATATTTTCAAGATGGCAGTCCTGAGTTGTGTCGGAAGTAAGAAATGCTTTCCAGTAAAGTGTTCCTGCACCGGCCTGAGCAGTAAATGTTCCAATATTTGAGCTGATATTTGCAGCGCTTGAACTTTGGGCAACACCACTTGCCGCTGCCCATGCAGCACCATTCCAATACATAAATGCTGAGTTATCTTTTGATATTTGATAGGTCACAGTACATGTTCCAGAATTTGTGAATACAATCTCATGAATATCTGTATAAGTAACAGCAGAGCTTGAAGGAGTAATATCAGGAGATCCCCCATAATAGCGCCCTGTTTGCCCGATTTCCACTGACTCAAGCACTGGCAGACATGCTGTTGTTCCAGCAGTACAGGCAGTATTATCTTCTGCTTCCATGATGACTCTATATTGAAAATACCTATTATTACTCGGCCGTGAGGCTAAAGGAAAATCAGCAAAGGTGAAGCTAGGCAAAGTTGCATTTACAGTTCCACTGCAATCTCCGTTAGCATCGATTGTTGAACAATTTTGAATCTCAGAAAACCCTTTGTATGAATCATTATTAACAAGCCAGCTGGCCATCCCTGTAAAATCGGTTTCAACTGTATTTAAAACACCATCACCATTACAGTCAGTAGATGTTGGCGCTGCCCCTGAAAAAGCCGAGCAATTACAAGATGAGTCCACACAACTTTTAACTTGGTATTTTATTCTGTTAGCACCACGGCGGTAGAGCTGTTGAAGCTCTGCTTCTGTTAGTACACGGTTCCAGACTGCAACTTCATCAACAGACCCATCTAGATGTTCATTCGTATTATTGTAAGAGCCAATAGTAAATGGGTTTGTAGTTGAATATAAATTCCCTGTCCTTGCGCGATCTGTAGATATTTTAACTCCATTCAAGTATATTTTTGCACTTGTGCCATCGTATATCCCCACAACATTATACCATATCCCTAATGACAGAGGAAATGCTGCACTGGCTGACGCCCACCCATCATTTACCGTTTGAGTAAAGAATTCTAAACTTGTAGATCCATTATGCCGAACTCTATAGGAGCTATCTTTTCCCGCAATGTTACCAACTTCCCCCGACACTTTCTTAAAGTTTACCCATGTAGACAAAGTTAGTTGTGCCATTCCATCTAAGTTTGTCTGATTTCCAATACCTATACTATCTCCGCTACCATCAAAAGTGGTACCAACTCCTAGAGATCCATCACTGTAACTTGCATCTCCAAAAAATGTGCCATCGTATCCATTGCCAGATGAGTCAATAAGACTATTATTAAAATGCCATAAACCTTGAATACCATTCATCAGGTCATCATCATTTATATTTCCAGTGGAGCCAACTAAAGAGCTATAGTCAGATGAACTTTCACTTGATGAAGGAAGCTCTTTGTAAAAAGGTAACGTTGTTTTTGCTTTTAAACTATCCCATGGGGCAGCGACTCCAAGGTCAATAACTGGAGAATCGTAGTGACCTGTATATTTTTGTTTTTGTCGGTTATAGATTGTTTTAACTTCCGATAACGTAAGCGCTTTATCCCAAACTGAAGATTCGTCAATATTTCCCTTAAAATGGTCGTGCCAACTCCCATCGGAGAACGAACCTATAGCAAAAGAATAAGCTTTATTTCCGAGGTTACCTGTAGTTGAGGCTGAATTCACATCAAGAATACCATTTATGTACATCTTTTTAGTGACCCCATCATAAGTAGCAACGACATGAGTATACTCATCTAGAGTCACTTTTGCAGATGATTGTAATATTG
Organism: Bacteriovoracaceae bacterium; assembly: GCA_023146355.1. Classification (GTDB taxonomy): domain Bacteria; phylum Bdellovibrionota; class Bacteriovoracia; order Bacteriovoracales; family Bacteriovoracaceae; genus JAGLCH01. The sequence goes on from JAGLCH010000060.1 coordinate 8,987, forward strand.
ATCCTGCCCAATTCTCACCTGTAAGAAAGCGAACAGTACCATCACTTTGAGCTGACATTTTATAGACTTCTTCTTTTGCGATGATACATCTTTCAGAACCAAATTGAGGAATTTTTACCCAAGTTGCAATTGTAAGCTCATCAAAGTCTTCAAGAGAAGCTTGATCTCCTATTTCAATATGTTGCGACCCCCCATCAAATAGACCTCCATGGCCCCCAATTTTTGCATGAATATCAAAAGTCGCACCACTACTCGTCCCATGATTCCCATTCCCAGAGGAGTCTTCCCAATTCCCATCCATCTTCCAGTAACCGACAATATTATCCCACTTTGGAGTCCATGATGACGAAAGCTCGGAAAAGTTTAAATTTTGGTTAGAATAAAGACTATAAACTTCACTAGAAGGTAATTCAGCGTCCCAAATAGCAACATCATCTATTAGTGAATTAAAAGATAAGGAATTCTCAAAACTTGCTGTACCTATATATATGTCAGTAGTTGCTGTATTTAACGGTGCTCCAAGAGTAAGTGTCGATTTTAGAATTCCATTCACATAGCATTTGATCGTAACGTTTCCATCATAGGTGGTCACCACATTCATCCAACCTTCCTTATCAGCATCTGAGTCAAAGGTAGTATCATTATCCCATAAGATTATTTTCATGTTTGGGTAGGATTCAAAGCTTAGCCCAAAGAATTGTCGCGTAGAATTAGTGCCATAAGAAAAAGCAACATTTGAATCAGCGGACCAAGTTGCTGCATTTGTATATAACCATATCGAAGCAGTCCTAGCACTAGCCCCATATGGAAAGCTCGCATTGGTCGGTATTTGCACCCAATCAGAATCGGAATCTAAACTAATCGATTGTCCCTCGAGGATGGAACTTGAACTATATACAACATCACCATTTATAGCTCCAGTATGTCCATTGCCACTACTGTCAGTGAGGTCTCCATCAAAGCGCCAATAACCCACAAGATTTCCCGATCGAGCAGGTAAAATCGTATTAACATGACTTGTGGCAGTAGTTGGCCTCTCAAGAAGAGTTAAATGATTACTCCCATCCAGGTAAGTTCCCACATAGCTACCACTATTAAAATCCGCTCCAGAGAAAATAGTATCAACTGTTTTCAGACTGGCCTTGCCTGCAGCTACTTCAACATAGTTTGAGTTATAGGTGTAGTCCCCTGCAGTTGTAAAATCCCAAGCCCAAGTAGTAATTTCAACTTGAACCTTATGGGGGCCGGACAGAGTTCCCACTGCCGGCAATGTTAAGTTTGCATCATTTCCAGCAATATCTTTAATTGTTCCACTATTTAATACTAATGATGTAATCGCTTTATAGTCTAAATCATTTGAAGTATCTCCAGCAATAACAGTATACCTAAAGATGATATCAGCAGTTCCAGTTCCCGACTCATAAACTGCAA
>JAGLCH010000061.1 GCA_023146355.1 Bacteriovoracaceae bacterium
GAAGGAACTGTAATGCTAGTCAGCCATGATCGCTTTTTCTTGCACGCACTAACCAATAGAGTATTTGAAGTGGATATGGGAAAAATTCAGATATACGAAGGAGATTACCAGTACTATTTAGACAAAAAAAATGGCCTTCAATAATAAGGCCAACTCAAACTAGTACCACTTAAGGTATTGTGCTTTTTCTAAAGGAAATTCTTCTCCCCTAAGAAATCTTTCAATAAACTCATGGGGGATATACCCCTTATAGTGACCCTCATCGTTGTAAAAGAACCTATGGAAGATTTTCCCACTTACAGTTCTAATAATGATGTCATTGAGATCGACATCACCAAGCATCAGCTCAAAATAATTTTCGATCAGCATCCCTTTTTCACCATACAAAATATTCTGATCATAAATGACTCCATCATAAAGGAGAACAACGTGCCACTCAAACTCATTATCAAAACGGGTATAACTAGGATTGAAATTATTTCGACTTTCAATATCTTGAATAATAACCACTGTTATTTCATCAATTACTGCACCGAAATTTCTTAAGTGGTTAAGTAAATGTGCTGCATTTTTGTGGCAGTAGTACAATTCATACTTATCTACACCCTGATTATAGTAGGCCGGATACTCGCTCTGAAGGACATCTGCAGTTGATGCAAAAATATTTAAACTTAGAAACAAACTAATTAATAACAGTAGTGCTTTCACTTATTACTCTCCATACAACAAACTCGCCCGTCATTGCTAAAGACTACTTTTGAGATGGGTCCCGCAAAAGTAGACTTAATTAAGCCTATAGTAAATAGAATGATCACTAGCTTCATGGATAAACCTCTTGTTGTTTGACTGACTTATACCAAAATAAATCATGGGCAGCCATTATCGCTGTAAAAACTATATAGTGAGTGTTGAAACTAAATCTGACGCGCGGCACGATGGCAAGATGTCACCAAACCTACCATTGTGACACTACTTTTCTTACATCTCTACTACAGCTTGAAGTTAAAAGTCATATTTTCATAGAGGTAATAGTGGTTACATAAAGTATATAATTAATATAGGAGATCAGGATTATTCTCCGACACACACTTTCAGGAGGAGGCATTATGTTTATGGCAGTTGCAGTAGAAACATCAAAACACCCCCAACGTAAGAATGATTACAAAATCTGGTATTTAGAACTCAATGACCGTCAGTCTGTAGTTGGCATCGGTGTAAAATCAAAAGATGAAGTTCTCGAAGATCTTTTTTCTTATTACAGTCAGACTGGAAAAACGAACTGGCGCGCCTTTGAAAGAGATTCGGAGGTTTCAACTAAGATTGAGGTTTTCGATTTTATCGCAATTTCTACCGGACACAATACGCACTTTGGAAAACTGCCCACACTGAGTGAATTTCAAAAGGTTTTAAGTTACTTGCAGATGAACTTGGAAGTAAGAGCAATTGCTTAAGTATGAGAAGGGGCCTAACTGGCCTCTTCTTCTTT